>JAYTWC010000072.1:0-2385 GCA_043743635.1 Verrucomicrobiota bacterium
GTACTAACCAGTATTAATGTCACCGCCAGCCTGATCTCCGACCGCTATCGCGATTCAAAAGTCACGAGCATCTTCAAAGTTTGCGGCCTTTTGCGCGAGCACTCAACCGACCTCGGCAACTTTTTCGCCACCGATCCGCGCGCCGCGAAAATCCCCACCTACCTCGAAAGCTTGGCCAATAATCTCGATAAAGAACGTGTCGACACGATGAGCGATCTCTCGACGCTCCTAAAAAGTATCGATCACGTAAAGGACATCATCTGGATGCAACAGAGCTACGCCTCCGTTGCCGGTCTGGTCGAGCCTATCATCCCTGCCGAAACCATCGAGGATGCCATAAAACTCAGTAGTAATGCGCTTCAACGTCACAACGTTCACGTTGAAAAACAAATTGCTCAAACCCCTGCCGCGCGCGCCGAACGCCACAAAATCCTGCAAATTCTCGTCAACTTGATCAGCAACGCGAAAAAGGCGATGGACTGCAAAGAACCCTCGCAGCGCCGCATGCTCATCCGCGTCGAAAACGGCACCGACGAAACCGTCGTCATCAAAATCGTCGATAACGGCATCGGCATTCCGCCCGAAAACATCACGAAGATATTTTCCCACGGCTTCACCACGCGCAAAGACGGCCATGGCTTCGGCCTCCATTCCAGCGCGCTCGCGGCAAAACAGATGGGCGGCGAACTCGCCGCAGCCAGCGAAGGCCCCGGCCGCGGAGCGACCTTTACCCTCAAGCTTCCTCGTTGGAAAGAACCGTCACCCGTGGCCGAACCCAACAAAGGTCTCGCCATCAAAGCCCCCGAGGACTGTTTTTCACCGACCAAACCCGTATAACCAAGGAGCCGAGCTGCACACTTACTTGATCTTCGCCGCTTCGGCCTCAAGTTGTGTCACGAGTTCGTCCATCTGATTGATCACGGCCTGAATCGTTTCGCGCTCGCTCAAATCAACGCCAGCTTTGCGCAGCTGTTCCATCGGATGATCATTGCCACCGCTACGCAGAAGCGTGAGGTAGCGCTCCGTCGCAGCCTTGCGCGAGGCGGCATCGCCAGTCGTCATTGCCTTCACCAGCTTCGCCGACGAAGCAAAACAAGTCGCGTATTGATAAACATAATACGGCGACTGGTAGAAGTGAGGGATGCGCGCCCAAGTGATCTTGTACAACTCGTCAATCGTCGCGGCATCACCGTAATAGTCCCGCAGCAGTTTCATATAAATTTCGTTCAACCCATCGGCGGTGATGGCCTGGCCTTGCTCGACCAGCTTGTGCGCCTGAAGTTCGAAATCTGCGAAGAGCACCTGCGTGTAATACGTGCTCAGGATCGCATCGATGGCATGCTGAAGGAGCACGAACCGCTCCTTTGGGTCGCTCGTTCTTTCAAGCAACTTATTTAGGAGAAACCGCTCATTGGTCGTTGAGGCGACTTCGGCTACGAAGATCGTGTATTCAGCGGTGGCGAATGGTTGCGTCTCGTAGGAAAGCACGGTGTGCATTGCGTGGCCACCTTCGTGAGCAAGCGTAAAGACGTCGTCCACGGTATCGGTGTAGTTAAGAAGCAAATACGGACCCACGCCATATACACCACTACAGTAAGCGCCGCTGTGCTTGCCTTCATTTTCGTAAACGTCGACCCGGCCGCTGGACACAAATTTTCGGTACTTCGCCACATAATCAGCACCGAGCGGCGCAACCGATTCCAGCACGAGTTTCTTGGCATCGTCGTAGGCAACCTTCTTCTCAACCTGAAAAATCGGCGTGAAATTGTCGTAGATGTGATAGTTCTCCAACCCGAGAAGTTTTTTGCGGAGCTTCACATAACGATGGAGCGGCGCGGTGCCGGCGCGCGTGGCGGAGACAAGCGTTTCGACGACGGACACGGGGATCGCGTTGCCATCAATCGCCGCCTCAAGACTGTTCGCGTATTCGCGTGCCTGCGTGCGGAACCAGTCGCTCTGCAACACGCCGTTGTAAATCGAAGCATAGGTATTGATGTTCGCCTCGTAGGTTTTGTAGTACGCTTCCCATGCTTTGGTGCGGTCGGCCTGGAGCGGCTCGGTGTTCAAAATCTGCTGGTAAACACCCGGCGTGAGCGTCACCTCGCGGCCATCGTGAAGTTTGATCTTGGGAAACTTAATGTCGCTGGTACTCAGTTCGGCAAACGTCGCGGATGCATTCTGATTCAGCTGCGACGCAAACGACAACAAGCGCTCGCCTTTTTCATCGAGCACATGTTTCGCCTGGCGGTAGTTTTCCATGATCGGAAAGCGGTACGGCGCGAGCGCCGGTGTATCGGTAATCCATTTTTCAACCGTCGCCTGCGGAATCGCGAGCAGCTCCGGCGTGAACCAAGCCGTGGCTGTGCCAAAACGGGCAAAGACGCC
>JAYTWC010000073.1:0-2630 GCA_043743635.1 Verrucomicrobiota bacterium
CGCGCCAAGGCAGAAGCCGACGCCGCCTCCCGCGCCAAGAGCGAGTTCCTCGCCTCCATGAGCCACGAAATCCGCACGCCTATGAACGGCGTGATCGGCATGACCAGCCTCCTCCTCGACACCAAGCTCAATCACGACCAGCGCGATTTCACCTCCACCATCCGCTCCAGCGGCGAAACCCTGCTCACCATCATAAACGATATCCTCGATTTCTCGAAAATCGAGTCCGGCAAGATGGACCTCGAACACCAACCCTTCGACCTATCCATCTGCATCGAAGAAGCGCTCGACCTTTTCTCGATGCCGGCCGCCACAAAAAAACTTGAGCTCGCCTATCACATCGATGACGCCGTGCCCGCGTGGATCGTCGGCGACGTGACCCGCCTCCGGCAAATCCTCGTCAACCTCGTCAACAACGCCGTCAAATTCACCCCGGCCGGCTCCATCTCTATCACCGCCACGCGTATCAGCAATCCCGATACAAGTCCTTCCGTGGCCCGCCCGGTGACAATCGAGTTCGCCGTCACCGACACCGGCATCGGCATCCCCGCCGACCGCATGAACCGTCTCTTCCGTCCGTTCAGCCAGGTCGATTCCTCCACTACTCGCAAATACGGCGGCACCGGCCTCGGCCTAGCCATTTGCCATCGCCTTTGCAGTCTCATGGGCGGCGGGATCAGCGTGACCAGCGTTTCGGGCCAAGGCTCCACTTTCAAGTTTACCGTCCAAAGCGAATCGGTCCCCACACCTCCTGGCTGGGGCCTGCCCGAGATGCCGGTGCGCCTCAACTACGGCCCCGTCCTCTGCCTCGAAGACAACCCAACCAGCCAACGGAGACTAGAAACCTTCTTCCGCTCTTGGGGCGCCCGCGCCATTTGCGCAACCACCCTTGCCGCCGTCGACGAATACCTCTCCGGCCAGACCAAGCCCTCCGCCTTCGTCGCTGATCAAGCAATCATACACGGCCCCGATGAAGAAATCTTAACCACTCGCCTCACCCAACGCGAGATTCCCATCCTCTACCTGCTCCCGTCTGCACAGTCCGCCACCCATTCTCCTCTCGAAGAACGCAAAATTACCGCCATCGCGAAACCCCTGCGCACGCTTTCACTCGTCCGCGGCATGCAAGCCATCTTCAACGCCACCCCGGCAAGCGTCCCGCCCTTCGCCTACACTCCCAACAAACGCTTACTCGCCCAGGAAATCCCCCTCGACATCCTCCTCGTTGAGGACAACGCCGTGAACCAAAAAGTCGGCCTCCGTTTCCTCGACCGACTCGGCTACCGCGCTGATGCCGTCGCCAATGGGCTCGAGGCCATCAACACCCTCGAAACACGCCGCTACGACCTCGTGCTGATGGACCTTCAAATGCCCGAAATGGATGGCTTCGAAGCCTGCCGACAAATCCGCAAACGCCTTCCGCTCGACGAGCAACCTCGCATCGTTGCGCTCACGGCCAACGCCTTGCAAGGCGATCGCGAACTCTGCCTCGCCGCAGGTATGAACGACTACATTGCCAAACCAGTCAAACTACACGAAATCGCCGACGCCATTCGTCGCCAATTTAGCGGCAGCCGCCCTCCTTTCCGCGCTCGGCCCTAAACCGAAATGAAGAGACTCGTGTCCGCAAAAATCCGCAAAACCTCTCCATTTCAGTACCCAAAATCTACACTGACCACGGAGCACAACACCGGAACCCATTATGATCCATGCCAATACTGGCAATTGCCACTCCATGGATTTTGGTTGACGGAGGCATGACTTTGTAAAGAGTTTCTTCCGATTTCCTGCATGTACTCCATGCAGTTTTTTGTTACAAAACCACAACCTACCCCTACTAGCTAGTTCACCCATAGCCGTTTGGCGTCAACCTACGCGAACATCGGCTTTCTGTATTGTCCCTACACACACCACACCATGAATAAAACCCAGCCCAGTATCAGTCCACAAAGCCAACGGAGTTACTTCCGTTGGATGGCAGTCGGCGCAACAGCCTTGCTGCTAAGCGTATCAGCGTTTGCTGACCAAGGAACCGTCACCGGCCAAGTCGTTGACAGCTCCACCGGCAAATACCTCGAAGGTGCCGAAGTTAACATTAACGACCTGCGCACCACCACCGAACGTGACGGTAAGTTCACCCTCCGTAACGTTCCCGAAGGTGCCCAGAAAGTCGTCGTCAACTATCCCGGCCTCGACAGCAACGACATGGCCATTGAGGTAAAACCCAACCAGAACGTCGACGTCGCCGTCAAGATGACGACCCAGGAAGTCATCACCCTCGGCGCCTTCAAAATTGAAGGTACGAAGGAAGGTATGGCCCAGGCCGTCGCCCTCCAGAAAGTTTCCATCGAAAGCAAGCTCATTGCTGCTAACGATCAGTTCGGCTCCATCAGTGAAGGCAACATCGGTGAATACCTGAAGTTCCTCCCCGGTGTCGGCATCGTATACAACTCGAACGACGCGCGTGGCGTTGCCCTCCGCGGCCTTCGCTCACAGTTCACCACCGTCGCCGTCGACGGCACCCCGATGGCCTCGGCCTCATCCGCAGGTGACTCCCGCCGTTTCGAAACCGAACAGGTTTCTGCCAACAACATCGAAAAGAACGAAATCATCAAGACCATCACCTCCGA
>JAYTWC010000074.1:0-3122 GCA_043743635.1 Verrucomicrobiota bacterium
CGAGCAGGCATTTCAACCAGAAATGTTCCCACAACCTTTTCCCAGAGTGTATTCCCCGCCGAGGTTTTGATTTTAACCAACTGCGCACGGCGCGCTGAATCCAAAAGCTTCTTGATTTCTCTCGCAGCCTCGGCAGGAGGCACCAGATGCGCCCCCGCGTAAGACCCATGGTTTTCAGATTTCAACGCCAAGCCACAACGTGCAAACGCCGCCAACAACGCCGCTGTCTCGATCGGCTTTGGCACATAGTCATCCATCCCTGCTGCGAGCGCCTTTGCCCGGTCCCCTGGCATGGCATAGGCGGTAAGCGCGATAATGGGGATGCGGGCATTACCGCCCGGAACCAAACCGGCTCGAATGCGACGCGTCGCTTCATAACCATCAACTACCGGCATTTGGCAGTCCATCAAAATGGCATCATACGATATGCGCCCAAACTGATCGAGCGCCTCCTGACCGTTGGACGCGAGATCAGCCGCATGCCCAAGCTGTTCGAGCATCATTTGGGCAACAATTTGATTCGTCGGGTTGTCCTCAGCGAGGAGCAGTTTCAAGCCACGTCCACCCGATGTGTTTTTCCCCGAGAATGGCACTGGCGTCTCGCGCCGCCCAAATGACCGCAGCAGGCAGCGCCGTAGTTGCGCTTCACGCACGGGCTTGCCGAGCACCTCGTTGAGATTTAAATCCGCAATGGTCTGCGCTTCGATCGACTGCGGCATCGACGAAAAAGCAACCAGCCTCGTCTTGGCAATTTTGGGATCGTCGCGAATCGCCTGGGCCAACGTCTGACCTCCGCGCTCACCCGCATCCCAATCGATGATGGCTACCGAATACCGTTCGCCACGGTCCACCGCTTGACGCAGTTGCGTTATCGCCTCTTCAGCATTCGCCACCGCATCACATTTTACCTCAAGCGCCTTGATCTGCCGTGTAATAATTTGGCGGTTTGCCTTAAGTGGGTTCACCACCAGAATTCGCCCGTCGGCCGGCAGGTGATCCCCGGACTCGATCATTGGCGATATGGCGAGCGCAAACGAAATTTCAAACCAGAAACAAGATCCAATTCCCTCCGTACTCTCAAACCCCAGATGGCCGCCCATGAGCGAGGCAAGTTGATGACTAATCGCAAGCCCCAGCCCAGAGCCTCCATAACGCCGGGTTGTGCTACCATCGGCCTGCGTGAAGGGACGAAAGAGGCGCACCTTGGCTGAATCAGGGATTCCTATTCCCGTATCCTTAACTTCAATACGAAGTTTTACGCCGGAACCGGATGACTGAAGCATGCGCACCACCACCCGAACCTCTCCCTGCTCCGTAAATTTTAGGGCATTGCCCAGCAGATTGATCAAAATCTGCTGGATACGGCCACCGTCACCATGCACGTGACTAGGAAGGCTAGGATCAATATCACAGACGAGTTCGAGATTTTTGCGGTACGCCTGGGGCGCCAGCAAGGCAACCGCTTCCTCGACCGTTTCACGAAGATTGAAATCAACGGGATCAACACGGAATTTCCCGGCCTCAATTTTCGAGAAATCCAAAATGTCGTTTATGATCGCGAGGAGCCCTTGCGCACTGTTCACCACCACACGGGCCATTTCATGTTGTTTGCTCTCAAGAGGCGACTGCAGAAGCATACTTGCCATGCCGATAATGCCGTTCATCGGCGTGCGAATTTCGTGACTCATTGTAGCAAGAAATTCTGACTTCAATCGCGAAGCTTCGAGCGCGTTATCCCTCGCCTTCGAAAGATTCAGCTCGAGCTCCTTCTGTAGGGTCATGTCCTGCGTGAACATAACAATACCGCCAATTTCGCCACTGTCTTTATACCATGGCCTAATCTCCCAACGTAGCCATTGTGCGGCGCCATCAATCCAATCAAGACGGTCCGATTCACTCGTCTCCACCGCTCCGGCAAGACAGCGTTGATAAATCTCGTTCCACCGCACTGGAATCTTCGGAAAAACTTCGTAGTGACTCCGTCCAATAATCGTCTGCCCTTCCAGTTTATTGTCGGACACCCATTGTCGACTCACAACAAGATACCGCATTTCAAGGTCAAACATGGCCACGGAAGCAGGCGTATGTTCGGCAAACAACCGGGTCCGCTCTTCGCTCTCATGAATTGTCTGCTCTACCTCCTTGCGCTCGGTTATATCCATATTGACACCGACAACGCCGATCGCCCGCCCAAGGTCATCCTTAATGACATCCTCACACGCATAAATATGGCGTAATCGATCTTCCCCCGTACGCCGAATGCGGAACTCCCGTACGCTGTGACCACTCCCGTTCATCGTCTCGCGTAAAATCGCCTCCTGCTCCGCAACATCCTCATGCAGAATATGTGAAACCCATTCAGAGTACTCAACCTCGCCGGTGGGCGTCGGTGGCACACCGTAGAGCTCAAACATCCGTTCATCCCAAACCAACCGATTGGTTTTAAGATTCCACTCCCAAATTGCCAACCCTGCGGCATCTGCAGCCAGCCGAATTCGACGCGCACTTTCACGGAGCGCCTCCGCTTTCTTCCTCACCTCCGTGAGATCAGAAATCAGCACGAAAACACCCTTCACGGTTTCTCCGTCCGCCCCAAAGTCCGGTACATATTGAGACCACGTATAGCCAACCTCGCCGTTCGCCTTGGTCACAACGCGTTCAAAAGCCTGCTTCTCCCCGCGCAACGCACCCTTAATGTACGGCTGACTTGTCTGGTATAACTTTTCTCCAATTACTTCGGCAAGACTCATGGACTCCAACGAACCTGGCGGCAAACCGAACCATTCACGATAGGCACGATTTGCAAATGTGCAGCGCAGGTCAGCCGTCCAGTACGAAACAAGGCCGGGAAGCCCGTCAGTGACAGCCCGGATCAGTCGCTCGCTTTGCGCCGCAAGCTCCGCCGCCCGCTTGCGCTCAGTGATATCCGTGCGAATCGCGACAAACTGGGTGAGCTTCCCATCGGGGTCATGAAACGGCACAATCGTCGAGGACTCCCAATAAAGACTTCCGTTCTTGGCCTGATTGCAAATTTCACCCTGCCACACCTCGCCACGACTGATCGCGTCAAACATCTGCAGGTAAAACTCCTTGGGATGCACCCCTGATTTGAGAATGCGATG
>JAYTWC010000075.1:0-5499 GCA_043743635.1 Verrucomicrobiota bacterium
GTCAACGTCACCACGCTCGCCAGCAGTTCTTCTAGCAGCTCCAGTTCGTCGTCATCCTCAAGTTCCAGCTCTTCCTCCTCAAGCTCCAGCAGTTCGAGCTCATCGAGCAGCAGCTCCTCGTCGTCGAGCTCAAGCGGAGCTTCCTCCTCCGGCTCGACTGCGGGAGGCAAAGACGGCGGCGGTGGCGCACCCGGGCTGGTATATCTCACCGGCCTCTCGATGCTCGCGCTCAGCAAATGGAACCGGATGCATTTAGCTGCACGCCGAACGCGTCGATAAGAGAGCACGGGGTGGTCATAAACGTACAGGCATCCACCCAAACGCCAAAACGCTTTTCCAACATGCATCTATATAAACTATTAACTGCTTATATTATATTGGCGCTTGTTGGATTATATGGCGCGGTGGCGCAACCCGCACCGATCCTGCCAAACAGCGTTACGACTGCACGCACCGGCAGCCACACTACTTACAACGTCGGTCCGGGCCAGGCCTACACCGAGCCCGATACTGTTCCTTGGGGCGCCTTGCAGGCGGGTGACGTGGTCAACATCTACTACCGTGCCACGCCGTACCGGTGGAAAATCGGCCTGCGTGGTCAAGGCACCCAACTAGCCCCCATCGTCATCAACGGAGTCACCGACGCCTCAGGCAACCGCCCGGCCTTCGACTTTAACGGCGCTCGCACCGCCTCCGGCAGCAATTCCGGTGGCAACAATAACGTTTTCAGCGGCACACCCGTTTACGGCGAATCGCTGGGCGGCATCGTGGTGAAACGCGGTTCGAACGACGCCTACGGCAGCTATTCGCCAAAGTGGATCGAAATCCGCAATCTCGAGTTGCACGGAGCTACCAACGGCAATTCCTACACCACGCTTGCCGGTACAACCGCCACCTACAACAGCGCGGCCGGCGTCTGGTTGCAGCTCGGCGACGACATCCTGCTTGAGAACCTCGTGATCTACGACAACGCCTTCGGCATTTTCACCATGGCCAAGGACGGTCTTTTCTCAGAGACCTGCCATCGTGTCACCGTGCGGGCCTGTCGTGTGTACGGCAACGGCATCAACGGCTCCTACTACGAGCACAATTTCTATATCCAGTGCCACCTACCTGTCGTCGAGGGCAACTATATCGGCCGCGTCAGGTCCGGCTCTCAAGGCGCCAGTTATAAAAGCCGCAGCTCGGGTGAAATTTTCCGCTATAACTACGTCGAAGCTTCCGCACGCGCCATCGACTGGGTCCAAAGCGAGGAACAAGACACCGACGGCATCGTCACCCAACCCGAATACGGCACCGACTTCGCCTACGGCAACATCATCCTAAACGATGCCAACACCCCAACCTTCGCCTCCAACCCGATCCACTACGGCGGCGACAATCTCGGCGAACAGGACCCGGGCCAGCCCGTGCTCGTTTTGCCCACCTATCGCCGGCATCTTTATTTCTGGAACAACACGATCGTCCTCCGCGCCACCCAGTCGCAGCAATGGCGGCAGACCGTCTTTGACCTCTCGCTGGTCGCCACAACCGTCGAAGCATGGAACAACATCGTCATGGTCGATTCCGGCTCGGCCACCCAGCCCGACACGAGTTGGGTGGAGTACGCCGGCCATCTCCGATTACACGGCAACAATCTTACAAAAGGTACAATAACCAGTGCCAACAGCCTTGCCGATGCGACGGCCTACAATATCGAAAAGCTGGGCACGCTGCTCGCCGCTTCGCCGCAATTCGCCAATCCCTCCACCGATGATTTCCATCTACTCAGTGGTTCGCCAGCCGTCAACGCCGGCGGAGCCTTGCTGCCAACTGATGTTCAGGCTGTCTCGACTGCGCATCTGGTACAAATGCAGCCACACCTCGCCGCCTCTGGCTACGATGTGCGAAGCCCACTCGGTGCGGCCATCGATTTGGGCGCCCTAGAACAAGGTGTCACTTCAGGCGGCAGTTCTTCGTCATCCTCATCGAGCAGCAGTTCCTCGTCCAGTTCGAGTTCATCCTCCTCGAGCAGCTCCAGCTCATCATCTTCTAGCTCCTCGTCTAGTTCGTCATCAAGCAGCAGCTCTTCATCCTCAAGCTCCAGCAGCGGCTCCTCCTCCGGCAACAGCAAAGGCGGCGGTGGCGCTCCCGGACTTTGGTACTTCGGCGCCCTCAGTGCAGCCGCGCTCGCCCTCCGGTCTCGCGCAAAAAAATCGGCGCGTCTGCGTTGAACACAGCCGCGCCGATCAAAACAGACCGATGACCGATAATAAAAGGATCGTTACTTTGGATCCGCTGTAACGGGTTGCGCTGGCTTCACGTATTTATCGAGAAAAGCCAAAATGCGCGTGTAGAGTTCTACTTGGTTTTCGAGACGCCCCATACCATGGCCTTCCTCTCTGACAATCATGGTTTCGTGCGGCACATTGTACTTTTTCAGTGCTGAAATGAGTGCACGCGATTGCTCAATATCCACCGTATAATCATCCTTGCCGCCCGCTACAAAGACCGGAACGCGGATTTTATCCACATGTCGGCCAGGAGAGATGGCGTCGAATTTTTCCGGCTGCTTCTTGGCGTCACCGAGCTTGCGCATCAGCCGCCCATAGACGGGGCTATCATATTGATCATGTTTTTTATCGTTGATCTGTTGCTCCCAATCGAAAACGCCAGCAATCGTAACCGCGCATCGATAGAGCGAGGGTTCGTTCACCACGCCTGACACGGCGAGATAGCCGCCGAAGGAACCACCCATAATCGCTATCCGTCCTTTGTCGATCAACCCCGAGGCGATCATGGTTTTCGTGGCGTCCGTGACGTCATCGTGCATCTTACGAAAATCCCATTGGTCTTCCACGGGAAACATCCAGTCATAACCAGTCGATCCACGATAATTCGGTTGAAGCACCGCATAGCCGCGGTTGGCTAAACATTGAGCCTCACCATTGAAACCCCAGGAATCACGCGCCCAAGGTCCGCCGTGCGACAGGATCACTAACGGCGGGGGATTTTCCTTCGTGGCGCCAGCTGGGAGCGTCAAATAGGCGTCCAGCTGTTTGCCGTCACGCGTCTTAAACTTAATTATGTTTTGCGGCTGCATGCGCTGCGGATCGATCCAAGGAGCGCAGTTTTTGAACAGCCCAGCAGTATGTTTTTCCAAATCGACCCAGCTATAGATAGCGGGCTGCCGATCAGAGTAAGTGGCTACAAGGAAGAGCTTTTGCGCTTCGTCGCTTCCGAGTATGCGGACGACGAGCCCCGGGAAAAATCCATTTAGTACTTTCTGTAGGTTGCGATAATCTTCGCTAAACCAGGTCACGAAAGGACCACTGCGCTGGCCCACCGCACCGATGATCCCATGGCTGACAGGATCGCGATACAGCCACCCGTCGAAGTCGCAGCTTTTGTCTTGTAGTAACACCTCGCCCAGCTGGCCGGTCGCCGCATCCATAAACTGGAGCGCACGCGGCTTCCCCTCTTGGCGCGGCCCACATACCACCACTTGGCCAGGCAGATCGCCACAATCGACGACGTTAATATCCTCATCGTCCACGGGGCATTTCACCCACTGTTTTTCTACCAATCGGTACATTAAACTAGAACCCTCATTCATCGTGAACGCGAAGGCGAGATGACCTTCCCGGTCCGCGATGTAATGATACGTGAGCCCGCCCGGCGGAACGGGATAGCTGGTTTCGATATGACGTTCGTTGTTGTCACGGGCTGCCATCACACCCTCGCGATTCGCGTCGGCCCGGTATAGATTGATCAACTTGCCGGAACGGCTGCCGGTGTTGATGGTCGCCGCCCCAAGATCCCGAGACGTGTCCAGACTATCATAGCGATTCCACACCAACGGATGGAGACGATCCTTCGGAGGCACCGCAATCAAACTGGAACCATAATATTGCAACAACGGATAGCTATCACTAAGCGAGCCGACGTCGGCCGCGAGCAAGCCAAGACCGTACATCTTCCGCGTCCCAAGTCCGAAGAGGAGCCGACGGTCATTGAGCCAGTTGAATTCATAGATGTCCTTATCGCCAGACCCGCCGACGATTTCAATCTTCTGCGTCTTCACCTCATACACCAGCAGTTGATGCTTATCCTCGCCGACAGTAATAAGCGCGGCGATATGGGTGCCGGACTGGTTTAGTTTCGGCGCTTGCAAAACCAGCGGCCGAAAAAAATCCATGAGCGGAACCGGTTGATCAGCCGGCACCGGTTTGACCCGTTCCAGATCAAGTTTTTCAGCTGCAAGAGCAGTTGAGGCCATTGCACCAAGGAAAAAAATGCCAGAAAGGCATCGCTTGGAAATTCGTACAATTGGGGTCTTCATATGTGATAAATTGAAATACTGTGAAGAGGGGATCTCACGCATCGAGGTTCGCCAAACCGATGACCAGAACCAGAAACCAGAGCACGGCAGGAAGAATCTCAACATAATAGTTATAGAATCTTTCTTTCGTAAATTTCCAATCCAGCCTCCGCTTAAGAACCCTCTGTTATTTATTGAGTTCATTTGCCGCGCCCTCTGAAAACCCCGAAAAGCACGCCATCGACAGCACGCGCGCTTCCATGCTCAGCTTTCCACACCACGCGTCGTGAATAAATGACGACACACCCCACGCCTCCTCCCATGAAGAAACTCCTCTGCCTCTTCCTTTGCCTCGTAGCCTCCGCCTTTGCCCAAAAGTTCGAAGGACTCGCCCTCACCCCACCGATGGGTTTCAACACCTGGAATACTTTCGCCTCCAACATCAACGAGGTGCTCATCATGCAGACCGCCGACATCATGGTAAAAAACGGCATGCGTGACGCTGGTTACACCTACATCGTCCTTGACGACTGCTGGTCCCTCAAAGAACGCGACGCCAACGGGAACCTCGTGCCAGATCCAGTAAAATTCCCCAGCGGCATGAAAGCTCTCGGCGATTTCCTCCATGCCCGCGGCTTCAAATTCGGCATCTACAGCTGCGCCGGCTCCAAAACCTGCGGCGGCTACCCCGGCAGCCAGGGCCACGAATATCAGGACGCGCTCATCTTCGCCTCCTGGGGCATCGATTACTTGAAATATGACTGGTGCTACACCGCTACCCGCGACGCCCGCGAAGCCTACACCACCATGCGCGACGCACTCTTCGCCGCCAAGCGCCCGGTCGTGTTCAGCATCTGCGAATGGGGCGGCAGCAAACCATGGGAATGGGCCAAAGAGGTCGGCCACCTCTGGCGCACCACCGGCGACATCCACGCCTGCTACGACTGCGTCCAGCGTTGGGAACGCGGTTGGAAACCCATTCTCGATCTCCAATACTCGCTCGTGCAACCGGCCGATGGCCAGAACAACGGCATCGGCAAATACGCCGGTCCCGGCCACTGGAACGATCCCGACATGCTCGAAGTCGGCCGCGATGAACTCACCTTCGCCGAATCTCGTGCCCATTTCTCCCTCTGGTGCATCCTCGCCGCACCCCTTATGGCCGGCGCCGACATCCGCAAATTGTCTCCCGAGATCCT
>JAYTWC010000076.1:0-6872 GCA_043743635.1 Verrucomicrobiota bacterium
GATCGCCAGGCCACCACGGCGCAAGACTCGCAAATTCGACAACGATTCCTGCCGCGAATCGAGCCGAACATTTTCGTTGGAGGAAATCCGGCCATGCGCGAAATCCACCAACTGCTCGGGGAGATCGCACCAACCGACGTCACGGTCGTCATCCAAGGCGAAAGCGGGACCGGCAAGGAGGTGATCGCCCGCGCCATTCATGAAAAAAGCCGACGCCAAAACGGCCCGTTCATCGCGGTCAACTGTGCGGCGCTGGCCGACAGCCTGATCGAGTCCGAGTTTTTCGGGCACGTCAAAGGCGCCTTCACCGGCGCGATCAACGACCGCCTAGGCCGCTTCCAACTCGCACAAGGTGGCACCCTATTTCTCGACGAAATCGGCGACCTCTCACCCAAAGGCCAGGGCGACCTTTTGCGCGTGATCGAAGACGGAATTTTCCGCCCCATCGGCAGTCCAAAACTGGTTCGCGCCAACGCCCGCATCATTGCCGCCGCCAACAAAGACCTGGAAAAACTCTCTGCCGAAGGACGGTTCCGCGATGACCTGCTGTATCGCCTCAACATCGTCTCGATCCACATCCCTCCCTTGCGCGAACGCACAGAAGATATTCCGTCGCTCATCGACTCGTTTGCGCGCTTCTTCTGCGCAAAACACCAGCGCCGCCCCAAAAAGTTTTCGCCCCAGGCGCTGGCCATCTTTCAAACACTCCCCTGGCCCGGCAACGTACGCCAGCTGCGCAACCTGATCGAACGCCTCGTCGTCACCATTCCCCATGCCTTGATCGACCGGCACGACCTCCCGACGAACCTCACCCAACACGCAAAAACCAGCACCAGTCTCACTATCAAGCCCGGACTAACGCTGGCCCAAGTCGAAGCCGAACTAATCCGACAGACCCTTTTGACCGGTGCAAGCCAGACCGAAGCGGCCGCACGCCTGGGAATTTCCCGACGCGCGCTGCAATACAAAGTAAAAACCCACGGGCTGCTGCGTCGAAAACCCCGCGCCAAGCCGCCCGCGAGCTGATCCACCGGACCAGCTCGCACCGACAACGGCTGCTGTAGGTCAATCGTCTACTCTTCCTGCTGCAAACTCGCGACCACGCTGAAATCCTCCAACGTGCTCGTGTCGCCCTTGATCGCACCACCCGACGCGATCTCTTTCAAGATGCGACGCATGATCTTTCCACTACGGGTTTTCGGCAAAGCCGCCGCAAAACGCACCTGATCAGGCTTAGCGATGGAGCCAATCTCATGGCCCACGTGATTGCGCAAAACCTCCTTAAGCGCATCAGTTGGTTCGTTACCGGTTTTCAACGTCACGAACACCACCAACGCCTGACCTTTAAGATCGTCCGGCTTGCCCACGGCCGCCGCTTCCGCGACGGAGGGATGCGAAACCAGCGCACTCTCAATCTCCGCCGTGCCGATCCGATGGCCAGAGACATTGAGCACATCATCGATGCGCCCCACGATCCAGAAATAGCCATCCTTGTCCTGCCGCGCGCCGTCGCCGGTGAAATAGATCCCGGGAAAGTCGCCATAGTACGTTTTCTGAAAACGTTCATCGTCACCCCACAGCGTGCGCAACATCGAAGGCCACGGCTTGGTGATGACGAGCTTGCCGCCACTGTTGCGCGGCACTTCCTTGCCCGCATCATCCACAACCTTCGGAACCACACCAAAGAACGGCAGCGTGCCCGAACCGGGCTTGGTCGGTATCGCGCCCGGCAACGGTGTGATCATAATTGAGCCCGTTTCCGTCTGCCACCACGTGTCGACGATCGGGCATTTCTTTTTGCCGATCATCCGATGATACCACATCCACGCCTCGGGATTAATCGGCTCGCCCACTGAGCCGAGCAGCCGCAACGAGGTCAAATGGTGGCGGTTCACATACTCATCGCCCCAGCGCATAAACGCACGAATCGCGGTCGGCGCCGTATAGAAAATCGTGATACCGTGGCGATCAATCATCTGCCAGAACCGATCCGGTCCCGGCTGGTTCGGTGCTCCTTCATAGAGAAAAACCGTCGCGCCGTTGCTCATCAAACCGTACACGACATAACTATGCCCGGTGATCCAACCAATGTCGGCCGTGCAGAAATAACGATCGTTATCTTTGAGATCGAAAACGTAATGCGAACTCAATTTAGCACCGAGTAAATAACCAGCACTCGTATGCAATACACCTTTCGGTTTTCCCGTGCTGCCACTCGTGTAGAGAATGAAAAGTGGATGCTCGGAATCGAAGCCTTTCGCCTTATGTGAATTCGGCGCACCTTCCCAAGCCTCGCGCCACCACACATCGCGGCCCTCCTTCATCGTCACAGGATTACCGCAACGCTTTACCACGATCACCGATTGCACGCTCGGCGCACCCTCGACGGCTTTGTCAACGGCCGCCTTGAGCTCTATAACCTTTCCACGCCGCCAACTACCGTCGGCCGTGATCACCAGCTTCGCTTTGCAGTCATTGATACGATCCTTGAGCGCCTCCGGGCTGAAACCGCCAAACACAACCGTATGCACCGCACCAATACGCGCGCACGCCAGCATCGCGATCACCGCCTCGGGAATCATCGGCATGTACAACGCCACACGGTCGCCCTCGACGAGCCCCATGTTTTCAAAAATATGCGCCAACCGGCACACATGGAAATGCAGCTGTTTATACGTGATCGTGCGCACGTCGCCCGGCTCACCTTCAAAAATAATTGCAGCCTTGTTCTCGCGATGTGTACCGACGTGTCGATCCAGACAATTCTCCGACACATTTAACTTACCGCCAACAAACCACTTGGCATGCGGCGCATCCCATTGAAGAACCTTCTTAAACGGCTTCTTCCAGACAAGATGTTCCTTCGCCTGCCGGCCCCAAAATTCTTCTGGGCTATTGACAGACTCCGCATACAGCTTCTTATAAACGGCATAACTTCCAAGGTTAGCTTGGCGTTGAAACTCGGCCGATGGCCGGAACACACGACTCTCTCGGGAAACTGAGGTGATTGTTTGATCTGACACGTTAGTGGGCATGTTTAGGGTTTAGAGCATCTACTGGTTTTGATTTGCTGCTCTTATCCTTAACGAGTTTTACACGCCGCGCCTCTGGAATAGACAATCTACTGCTCGTTATTATGGAAACTAATCCTGCTCCCGCGTCGGAACCCGTTGCGCTTACACCTCCCGCAGCAACGCCCGCGCTTGCCCCTACCCCAGTTGCCCCCGCGCCCATACCCGAAAACGTCATCCGCGTCGAAGGCATCCTCGACATCGACGTCCAGAAAGGCGGCAACGGCCAACTCCTCGACCCCACGCGCAACGGCAAACGCCGTCCCTCTGATGTTTTTGTTCCTAAGGAATTGATCCGCCGCTTCAAGCTCCGCACCGGCAACATGATCACCGGCACCGCTTATCCAGCGGAAGGACGCTTCCCCAACCCCAAGATGAAATTCATCGAAAAGGTTGACGGACTCGACGTCGACGAACGCCGCCACAAATTCGACTTCAACGCCCTCACCACCGTCTCGCCCGACAAGATGCTCAAAATGGAGCTCAAAGACGGTCGTCTCACCACCCGCGCTGTCGATCTTTTCTGCCCTATCGGCAAAGGCACCCGCGGCCTCATCGTCGCTCCGCCCCGTACCGGCAAAACCACGCTCCTACGCGACATGGCCCTCGGCGTTCTGGAAAATAATCCCGAGTGCCTCGTCATGATTCTCCTCGTCGACGAACGCCCCGAAGAAGTCACCGACTTCAAACGCAGCGTTCCCGCCGAAATCTGGGCCTCGTCCAACGACGAACAAATCGAGAACCACCTCCGCATCGCCGACCTCTGCATCGAACGCGCCAAACGCCTCGTCGAAGCCGGCAAACACGTTGTCCTCTTCCTCGATTCGATCACCCGTCTTGCCCGCGCCCATAATACCGCTCGCAACTCCGGTCGCACTGGCTCCGGCGGTCTCGACGTTCGCGCCCTCGAAAAACCCCGCCAGCTTTTTGCCGCTGCCCGCAACACCGAAGAAGCCGGCTCGCTCACCATCGTCGCCTCCGTGCTCATTGAAACCGGTAGCCGCATGGACGACGTCATCTTCCAGGAATTCAAAGGCACCGGTAACATGGAACTCGTGCTCGACCGCAAATGCGCCGAGATGCGCCTCTGGCCCGCCATCAACATCGCCGCCTCCGGCACCCGCAAAGAAGAACTCCTCATCGACGCCAAAAAGCTCGAAGGCATCCACTTTTTCCGCCGCGCACTCGTCCAGACCCGCATCGAAGAAGCGACCGATACGATGATCACTCGCCTCCAAAAAACGAAGACCAACGACGAGTTCCTTAAACTCATCGCGCGGTAATCAATAACTTCCCTCTTGCGCCACAGGGCGAAACCCTGACACAACTTTCCTTCCGCTGCGCGCGTGGTGCGCCCAGCAATTGTCCGAAGCCTGCCTTTATCCTACATGCATAGTTTCTCCGAGCAATGTCTCGACATGGCCCGCTCAATGCTGAGCCATAATCTAGACTCGATCCAGCCTGACGGTACTATCCTAGCCGCTCCCGGCGAACAGCCTCGCCCTGACGAACCAGGCCACGTAGCCTACGCCCTCGGCGAGTTCTACCGCGCCACCGGCGAGACCACGCTCAAAGGCTTCGACCTCATCGACCTCGCTGCGCGTTGTATCACCGCGCAGATGTTCACCGAGCCCGCCGCCGAAAACGGCCTCGCCTATGCCTCGCTCGGCCTCCTCGCTTTTGGCCCTTCCAAAGAACGTAATCCCGTCTGGGAACGCCTCGTCGAAGAAACCCGCCAGCGCATCGACAAACAGCTCCTCCACCGCAGCGATTACGACAACCACTGGCAATCCTTCAACGTAGCCAAAGCCGTCGCCCGCTTCAGCTTCGGCCTTTCCAAAAAAGACGAAACTTCGCGCCTGATCGAACGCATGTGCGATCGCGTTGACCAGACCAGCTCGGCCGGTTTCTTCGACGACTCGACCACCGGCTTCGGCGGAAATTTTAATCTCTACGGGTTGATGAGCTTCGTGTTCATCCGCTCCGCGCTCCAACTCCACGCCAACAGCGGCGTCCGCGACCGCAAACTCCCCACCCTCCGCACCTACGCCGAAAAGTACATCAAGATGATGCCTGACTTGGTTCGCGCCGATGGTTTGGGTTGGGCCTTTGGCCGCGCAGCTGGCGCCTACGGCCAGATGCACTGCATCAGCCTCATTCTCCAAGGCCTGCGCGATGGCTGGATCGCCGACGATCAGAAACCGAAATACTACGACATCCTCCGCCGCCTGTTCGTATTTTTCTACCAAACCTATCTCGATCAGGAACACGGCTTCCTCGATCTCCGCGACGACGAACGCACTGCCTACGGTCACCACACGACCCGCATGGCCAACTTCGACGCCGCCCGCTACCTTTGCCAATGGTCACGCCTCGCCAAAACCGTACAAATGCCCGGCGGCCTGCCCAAGACCGAACCCACCCGCACCAGCGGCCGTTTCGTCATCTTCGACAAATCCAATCGCAAGGAACAAGGCCTCTTCCTCTACCGTGATGCCGAAAGCGGCCTCCACGCGCAAATCCCGCTCGTCAGCTCCGGCCCGACTCTCGTCGCCGACTCACTGCCCTTCCCTCATTGCCCCGGCGTTTTCGATTGGCCGAACAATATTTACGCCCCGGTCATGATTCCCGAACTCACCTTCGGCGAACAAGTCACAATCCCTGCCTTCTACGGCAAAAACTGCGTCACTGGCCTCGGTCTGCGCAACAGTTTCTATTTCCGCTACGAACAACCCGAACTGATCAACACGAAAGAAGAGATCGTTAAAAATCTCGGCTCCGTGAAGGTGCAGTGGAATTTCGCCGGCCCGAAGATCAGCTGTGAATTCGCCTACACGGTGAAACAGCAGGTCACGCTCGACAAATTCCGCTACATGATCGCAATCGCCGCACCGCACTCGAAATACCACGTCTCTGGGACCCTCGCCCTCGGACCGCTCGGCCACCGCTGCACCGTCCAAAAGGACGATTTCCAAGGCACTTGGCAGGAAACCGAAGTCGTCAGCGCCGATCCAACGTACCGCACCAATTACGGCAAGATCCATTACCTACAATACCTGGTTCGTGATCACCCTCTGATCATGCGTCCAGGCCAGGTATACCGCCTCGCCGTCAATTTCGAACCCGAAGTCATCCACGTCGATTGAGCTCGAACAGGGATAAGTGATAAGGGGTAAGCGGTAAGTTATGAATGCCCGATTTCTGATAGTCTCCGGCCTCTGACTTATCCCTTAAAACCTAACCCTTATCACTAAGCAGCATGTTGTCGCGAAGAATCATCCCCTGCCTCGACGTGACCAACGGCCGCGTCGTCAAAGGCGTGAAGTTCCTTGAACTCCGCGACGCCGGCGATCCAGTCGAAAGCGCCAAAGCCTACGACGCCCAGGGCGCCGACGAACTCGTTTTCCTCGACATCACCGCCTCCAGCGACGGCCGCAGCATCATGCACGACGTCGTTGCCCGCACTGCCGAACAATGTTTCATGCCTCTCACCGTTGGCGGCGGCCTGCGCTCCGGCGATGACATCGAGGCCATGCTCAAAAGCGGTGCCGACAAAGTTTCACTCAACACTGCTGCGATAAAAAATCCGGACCTCATCGCTGCCGCTTCCCGCCGGTTCGGTAACCAGTGCATCGTCCTCGCCATCGACGCCAAACGCGAACCCGACGGCAAATCCTGGCGCGTCTACACCCACGGCGGACGCAACCCGACCGAACTCGACGCCGTCAAATGGGCCGCTCAAGCCGTCTCACTCGGCGCCGGTGAAATCCTTCTGACCTCGATGGATTGCGACGGCATGCT
>JAYTWC010000077.1:0-5952 GCA_043743635.1 Verrucomicrobiota bacterium
GCCAGGCCAAAGGAAATCGTGATGTGCAATTCGTCCCAAATCCGTCGCTGCAAACCGCGCACCGCCGCCTCGACTTCGGCGGCCGTCTTGAAGCCGCACGGTCCCACATCGAGAAAACCTTCGTCAACCGAACGGCGTTCCACGAGCGGCGTGAGTGTTTCGCAGAGATCAAAAAGCTTCCGCGAATATTCGCCATATCGCCCAAAGGAGTGGTCAACCAAGATCAGATCGGGACAAACTTTGAGCGCACGCTGAGTCGGCATCGGCGTGTAGACGCCACAGGCCCGCGCTTCGTAACTCGCCGAAGAAATAATGCCGCGCTCTCGCCCGCCCACCGCGACTTTTTTTCCGCGCAAAATTGGATTCAACGCCTGTTCAACCGACACGAAAAATGCATCGGCATCGAGGTGAACAATCGTGGGCAATTCGCGATTCATGAAAATCGAATAAGGAAGTACTTACCGAGCATTTTGTTTTGCCCCGAGTCAATTCACAGCACAATTGGCCACCACGATTACCGGCGTCTCCCCGTTTATCAACCCGTTCACCCCTTCGGCCTTGTTGCGTGCTCCGATTGAGAGCAAACACACCGATAGAGAAATCTTAACCCAACGATTTCCATGAACATCTCAGCCATTTCCTCGACCAGCTATTCAGCCACTTCGACTGTCACGACGACGAGTGTTTCACAGATCAAAAAGCAAATCGAAGCGCTTCAGAAAAGAATCGATGCCGAAAACGCGAGCAACGACAGCGCAGAAATCAAGGCACAGAAGGTCCAGCAATACCAAGCACAACTTCTGGCGCTGCAGGCCCAGCTCATGGCGCTGCAAACCGCAAAGTCATAACTTGTCCGCCGAACTAACAAAAAGATAAAACCACCCTGCTAGCACTACTCCGTTAGGTATTACCGGTGGAGGGCGACGCGCTGTCGTCGCCGGTTCGGAACGGCGGCCACGTCGGGCATCCCTCCAACTCAAGCCGCCATGCGGTTGTCGCGCCATGGCCGTGATTGGCAAGAGGCCCTCCTTTGTCTGTTCGTTGGTTGAGCCGGAGAACCTCCCCACTATCGGGTACAACCGCCATCGACTACCGAGCAAGCCAACAGTTCTAATATTACTGCAAAGATTATGGTTCGGTGTCCGGCAGGCGGTGTCCGCGGCTGGCTAGAGTATTTTAAATAAAACGGTGGCCCCAAATATAAATCGCCCCTCCGATGGAGAGCGCCGCTCCGTCGGCGCCGATTCGATTCGATCCGACGGGCACGGCGCCCCCCCCTCCCAAAGCGGCTATGGTTTTAATCGATACGCTCTAATACCACGTTGCCTTCAACGATTCCAAAACAGGCTCGATTGGGCGGGGCTTGACCGGCGGGCGCGCCGAGACCAACGCGGTCGGCCCGGCGGTCCGACCCTACCTCTATCGTCCAAAACCCAGTGGTAATCGGTATCACGCGTTTCCCGCAATCGTCAGAGAAAGTGCGGCCGCCGTCAGGAGGGATTCATGGGCGGACAGCAGGCGTTTGGAGCCCGTCAGCGCGGATTTGGACACGGTCAGCGGCCATCTGGAGACGGTCAGCGTGGGTTTGGTGACCGTCAGCGGCCTGTCAGCAGTCGTTTGACTTTTGTCAGCGGCGATTCGAACGCCGTCAGCGGAAGCCCAGAGACCGTAACACGTTCTCTGGAAAGCATAATCTAAGAAATTTCACGCCCTACCCGCAGACGGCAAACCACGTTCATGGGGGGCTATGGTATAATTTGAGATGCCCTAACTGAGTGATGGTAGCGTCGTCGCTCCGCGCGCCGGGGAGGCCGCACGCCACCCTCGTCCGGGTACAAAAAAACGCGCAGCATTTCGGCTGCGCGTTTTGGAGATTACTTCTTGAAGACGGTTTAGTACCGGTAGTGCTCAGGCTTGTACGGGCCGCCGACCGGGACGCCAAGGTACTCGGCTTGTTTCTTCGTGAGAACAGTGAGCTTAACGCCGATCTTTTCGAGGTGCATGCGGGCAACTTCTTCGTCGAGGTGCTTCGGCAAACGGGTGACGCCCACTTTGTAGGTGTCTTTGTTTTTCCAGAGATCGATTTGGGCGAGCATCTGGTTCGTGAAGCTGTTCGACATGACGAACGACGGATGGCCGGTCGCACAACCGAGGTTCACGAGGCGACCTTCGGCCAGCATGTAGATGCTGTTGCCTTTGGGGAACGTGAACATGTCGTACTGCGGCTTGATCGTGACACGCTTTACCCCTGGCGACTTGTAGAGCTGGTCGACCTGGATCTCGTTGTCGAAATGGCCGATGTTACAAACGATGGCCTGGTCCTTCATCTGCTGCATGTGCTCCAGCGTGATGATGTCGCAGTTGCCGGTCGTGGTAACGTAGATGTCGGCCGTGCCGAGCGTGCTCTCGATTGTGTTGACCTCAAAGCCTTCCATCGCGGCTTGGAGAGCATTGATGGGATCGACTTCGGTGACAACGACGCGAGCGCCGAAACCACGGAGCGAGTGAGCCGAACCTTTGCCTACGTCACCGTAGCCGCACACGCAGGCAACTTTGCCGGCGATCATGACGTCGGTGGCGCGCTTGAGACCGTCGGCGAGGGATTCGCGGCAGCCGTAGAGGTTGTCGAATTTCGACTTGGTGACGGAGTCGTTGACGTTGATGGCGGGGACAAGGAGTTTGCCCTGCTCGTGCAATTGGTAGAGGCGATGGACACCGGTTGTGGTTTCCTCGGATACGCCGCGCCAATCTTTCACCATGGTGGTGAAGATGCCGGGCTGTTCCTTTTGGATGCGCTTGAGGAGGTTTTTGATGACCTGCTCTTCGTGCGAACCAGAAGCGGAATTAAGCCAGTCGGAACCTTTCTCCATCTCGTAGCCTTTGTGGAGGAGGAGCGTGACGTCGCCGCCGTCGTCAACGACGAGCTGCGGACCTTTGCCACCGGGGTGGCTGACGGCTTTCCAGGTAAGATCCCAGTATTCTTCGAGCGTCTCGCCTTTCCAAGCGAAGACCGGCACGCCGGAAGCAGCGATGGCGGAAGCGGCGTGATCCTGCGTGGAGAAGATGTTGCACGAAGCCCAGCGGACGTCGGCACCGAGCGCGGTCAGCGTCTCGATTAGGACGGCAGTCTGGATCGTCATGTGCAGCGATCCGGTGACGCGAACGCCCTTGAGAGGCTGAGACGGACCGAATTTTTTGCGCACGGACATGAGGCCGGGCATTTCGTGTTCGGCGACGGAAATTTCTTTCCGGCCCCATTCGGCGAGGGAGATGTCTTTAACTTGATAATTGGCAGTAGCCATGAAGGAGAGGCGCGTTGGCGCGTTGAAGTTGGTTATTTAAGCGCGGCCTTGAGGGCGGCGACTTTGTTGGTCTGTTCCCACGGTAGGCTAGCTTTGCCGAAGTGGCCGTAGTTGGTCGTCTCGCGATAGATCGGCCGGAGGAGATCGAGTTGCTTGACGATTTCAGCTGGTTTGAACCCGAAAACTTTCGTGACCGCTTTCGCGATTTTATCGTCGTCGACTTTGCCCGTGCCCATGGTGTCGACATAGACGCTGACGGGATCAGGATAACCGATAGCGTAAGCAACTTGGAGTTCGGCGAGCTCAGCGAGGCCGGCCGCCACGATATTTTTGGCAACCCAGCGGCACATGTAGGCGGCGGAGCGATCGACTTTCGACGGATCCTTGCCGGAGAAAGCGCCGCCACCGTGACGGCCCCAGCCACCGTAGGAATCGACGATGATCTTGCGGCCGGTCAGACCGGAATCGCCCTGCGGACCACCGACGACGAAGCGACCGGTCGGGTTAATGAGAAACTGAGTTTTGCTCGTGAGCATACGGGCCGGGATGACCTTCTTAACCACATTTTCGATCAGGTAATCTTCGATCGTGCCGTGGGCGACATCTGCGGTGTGCTGCGTGGAGATAACGACGTTGACGACTTCCGTGGGCTTGCCGTCGACGTAGCGGATCGAGACCTGGGACTTAGCATCAGGACGAAGCCAGGCAACTTTGCCGCTCTTGCGGATCTTGGTCAGCTCGCGGCCGAGACGATGGGCAAACATCACCGGCGTAGGCATGAGCTCTGGCGTTTCATCGCAGGCATAACCAAACATCAGGCCTTGGTCTCCGGCGCCTTGTTCGGCAGTTTTCTTGCCCTTGGCTTTCTTTGCATCGACGCCCTGCGAAATATCTGGCGACTGTTTCGTCAGATAATTGTTGATAAAAACGCTGTCGGCATGAAACACATCGTCGCTGTTGACGTAACCGATGTCACGGATGGCGGCACGCACGATGGACTCGTAGTTGAGCTGTGCCTTCGTGGTGATTTCGCCAGCGAGGATGACCATGTTGGATTTGACCATGGTTTCGCAGGCGACGCGGGAAAACTTATCTTGGGCAAGGCAAGCGTCGAGAACGCTGTCTGAAATGAGATCGGCGACTTTATCGGGATGACCCTCGCCAACGGATTCGGAGGAGAAAACAAAGGATTTAGCCATAAGGTAGATGAAGGTTTATGGTATCGGCCATTCTGGCTGCAAGTTTAATATCAACATATCCGCATCCGATGATATGAAGGATTACTTAAGTTTCGTTAATCTGTGCCGACCAACATAGAGATCACGTTGGCTACCATCATGCAGTCCCCCGTAAGTACCCTCGAAACCAGTCAGGGCGCTCCACCGGCACCACGCCCGGCTGTGGTGGAGCAACGCAGCCTCGTCAAACTGAAGGGACGCAAAGTCCTCATCATTGATGACGACCGGATCAACATCCGCATTCTGGCGAGCATTTTACAAAATGAAGGTTTCGTGATCAGCGAAGGCAATTCGGGTGAACGCGCGCTCGAACTTTACGAAGAGATCAAACCCGACTTGGTGCTCTTGGACGTCGTTTTACCAGGAATCGACGGATTCGCTACCTGCCGTGAAATTCGCGCCCGCCATGGCGACAACGCCGCTCCGGTCATTTTTATCACGGCAAAAACTGAATCCGATGATATCGTCGAGGGTCTTGCCGCAGGAGGTGTGGACTATTTGCCGAAACCGTTCCGCCGAAAGGAATCCCTCGCGCGCATCCGCACCCACCTTCAAAATAAAATTCTGAACGAGCAGCAAAAAGCACTCGTCGATCAACTAAAAGCCGCCAATCAGGCAAAAAACAAGCTGCTCGGCATGGCCGCCCACGACCTGCGCAACCCCCTCGCGTCCATCCGCGGCCTCGCCGAATTCCTCTGCGACGGCACCGTCGGCCAACTCACACCCGATCAACACGACCTCGCCAACACGATTTTTGAAACCAGCCAGTCGATGCTCGCCCTCCTCAACGAACTACTGGATGTCGCCACGATCGAAGCCGGCGAACTTAAGGTCCACAAAGAGCCCCAAAACCTTTCCGACCTCGTTACAAAAGCTGTCTATCTGAACAACATTAACGCCGCGCGCAAAAACACGAAGATCATCTTCAGTCCCCCCGAAGAAGCGCCGATAGTTCGATTAGATCAGGCTAAGATAAGACAGGTCATGGACAACCTCTTAAGCAACGCAGTCAAATACTCACCGCCAAATTCCACGGTCAACGTGCGTATTTCGGGCTACCATCCAGCGTTCAAAGTGGCCGTCCAAGATCAAGGCCCTGGCATCCCCGAAAACGAACGCCACCAACTTTTCAAAGATTTTATGACGCTCTCCTCGAAGCCCACCGGCGGCGAAAAAGCCACCGGTCTCGGCTTGGCTATTTGCCGAAAAATCGTGGAAGCCCACCGCGGCGCCATCACGGCGACCAATCTGCCCCACGGCGGATGCGAATTCTCCATCATGCTCCCTGCGTGAACAAATGAAATACGAAGGCAAAATCCTCCTCGTCGACGACGAAGGCCATGTCAGAAAATTCATCGGGTTGATTTTGAAACAACTCGGCGCCACGACCCTATTCGAAGCGGGCAATGGCA
>JAYTWC010000078.1:0-1986 GCA_043743635.1 Verrucomicrobiota bacterium
ATCAATCGTTCCTCGCTGCGTTTGCCGTGGAAGGATCTTTGGAAGCATTCGATTGGTTCTGCAATTATGACTCGCGAAATCCTGGCGACCACAACGCTGCTGATCGACGACGATACCGACTATATTATCGGCCTGCTGCACAACGTCGGCAAAGTCGTTATGGCGTCCGCCTTTGCGGATGAATTCGCCAAAATCGTTGAAAGCAATTTTCAAAACCCCGGCGAAGTGTGCGTACTCGAACGAGACCTGATCGGTTGGGACCACGCACGCATCGGCGGGTATTATTTGCAGCGCCATCAGCTCTCGGCCGAGATCACCGACGCCGTTTATTATCACAACGACCCGGAATCCGCGCCGAACCATTCGTTCTATGCCGCAGCCGTGCAGGTGGCCGACCATCTTGTGCGCTATGCTGGAATCCCGGGTGGCTTTGAGAAGGTCGCCCCTATTACCGATGATGCTTGGTTAGAGCTTCCCGGTTGGAAGGTGCTCTACGGTACCGGTGAAAAAGAAACCCGGCTGGCGCGCGCTGCCCTCTCCAACAGCGTGCAGCGTCTGCCCACTGTTCTGAGTGGACTGGTGTGAACGAGCCGTTGCCAAAAGTTTTTTTCTTATGGCGGCGGATTCAGTCCACCGTCGCATCATAACATAACCACATGCCAGATTCTCAATAATGCCGTCGCTAGCCCAGTTTTCCACTACCTCAGGCGCCGCATCCTCGGCGGTGGAGGAGGCTGTGCTCGTGTTGGATTCCAAACGACGGATCTGCGAGTTGACACCGCGCGCCGCAGCGCTGCTGGGCCGACCGACCGTTGATTTACTCGGAAAGGCCCTTGCTGATCTTGGTTCGCTTGATCTTCTCGGCCTCGCCGCACGCGAGCAGCCGGTGTTTCGCAAACAGAACCGGCCACACAGCTACATTATTACATTGCGGTTGATTGACTACGCGGTTGGCGAACACGACGAGCTGGTTGCCCCTTGGCAAAACAGCGTGGAACTCGTGTTGGTGCGAAGTCCTGAAGGTCGTATCCTCGCCGTGAACGAAGCCTTTGCTCGTAAGTTTGGCATCCCGCGTCCCGCGTGGACGGGCCGAAACCCAGACGCGTTGCTGCATCCTGAAGATGTGAATGACTGGAACGCCGCCTCGGTGAAGCTCGCGCGTCCGCCCTATCGTGTTTCGCATGAGCATCGCTGGCAGACTGCGCAGGGCTGGCGTTGGTTGTCGTGGGAAGAGCTTGCCGTGCGTGATGTCGAGGGTTCCATTGTGGCATATCGAGCGGTTGGGCGCGATGTCACCAAGCGTCGTCTTGCCGAGGAGCATTATCATAAGCTCGCCAATGCCGTGGATCAGTCGCCTTTTTCGATTGTTGTAACCACGCCTGACGGGCGCGTTCAGTACGTAAATCCAAAATTTACCTATTCAACCGGTTATACATTGGAGGAAATTTTTGAGAAAGAGATTCCGGTGCTGCGTGAGGGTCACGCGAATGACGAGTCGTTTCGTGAATTCGAGCAGACCGTCGCCGAAGGTCGCAAGTGGAGTGGCGAACTTTGCACTCGTTGTAAAGACGGGCGGACGCTTTGGGAATTCGTCCAGGTGTCACCCATCCGAAACCATGCCGATGAGATAACTCACCTGTTGAGCATGCGCGAGGATATTACCGAGCGCAAAAAACTCGAAGACCAGCTTCGGCAGGCGCAGAAAATGGAAAGCCTGGGGACGCTCGCCGGCGGTATTGCGCATGATTTTAATAACGTGTTGGCGATTATTAATGGTTTTACTGAAATCGCTCTCAGCCGCGCCGGCGGTGACGAGACCAACGCGAAACATCTGCGCGAGATCCACAATGCAGCCCAGCGAGCCATCGGTCTGGTGCGCCAGATCCTCACTTTCAGCCGAAAAACCGAGGCCACTTTCAAGTCCGTGCCGCTCAACCAGCACATCAAGGACCTCGGCCGCATGTGTGCGGAGACTTTTCCTCGCAC
>JAYTWC010000079.1:0-6667 GCA_043743635.1 Verrucomicrobiota bacterium
GAGTGGTAGGATCGATTCTTTGACTGGGGCGGCAGCAATGTTGGGGAAGCCGCTTCGGGGTGCAGGTTGGCCGAGCACGATTCTTTTTCGCTGCGAGGCAGGCGTGAGCGTTTCGACGCCGTTGGTCATCACTATCTTTTCGATTCCGACCTGACCAAGTCCGTGTATTGAGATCCTCAATACGGCATGGGGCGAATCAATCGGCGTCGCAAACGGACGGCGAATATTGGTGTGCGGTGCGGCTGCTTCGGCGCGGAATTCGATCGTGTAGCGGCTGTGTAATTCGCGCCAGGAATCATCCGGCTGCTGTTGTTCTACGACGATTTTTTGGAGCGCCGGGGCAAAGTTATGAACAACGAACGCAAGCTCCCACGTGCCGCAGACGGGCGAGACCGTGAAGATCTTTTCTAGATCGTTTCGGGCTGCGCGTAACCAATCGCGCCAAGCACGAAGGCGTGTCGTGTCGGCGGCGAGAATGGCTTCGTTTTGTCCGCGAACTTTTGGGTTACGTGTGCGTCGCCACATCGCGCGCGCTGCGTTGCGACCGGCGGTGATCGCGGCAGAGAAACCGCGAGCCTCGGCTTCTAGCTGGAGTAGTTGTTTTTGGTAGGGATTATCCTTAATGCGCCTCACCGAGCGCGCGCGACGCAGGGTGAAAACGCCCTTTTTGCATTCGTGCACGAATGCATCCCTTTCCGCGAGGTAACGGCGAAATGCGATGCTTGCGGCGAGGGCGGCGGGCAGCTTTTTGGTTGCCAGCGTTTCTAAATATTTCGCTTCGTCGGGGGCCGCAGACACGGCGCCATTCCAGCAGTCATTGATCTCCCACTTGGCGTATCCAGAAAACGGATGCTTGTCACAGGCGAGTGCGGCTTTTGCGGCTGCGCGGGCTCCGGACTTTCCATAAACCCGTGCAAAACCCTGGGTAAGCCAGTCGAGGTCGTTGTCGGGTGCGCCCTCGAGCCAGAGTGATGCTGCTGCGGCGTCGACGACGGTGGTTGTTTCGAGCGCGAGCCGGTAAGGTTCCCACGACGTCACGAGGAAACCACCGGCGTGGGTTTTTTCGCAGCGTTGCCACCAGGAGCGTAGGTTGGCGAGGCGATCTTTGTAGATGGGGAGAGGTTCGTAGCGGAAGGCGCCGTTCATCGGGCAACCCCAGTACTCTATTCCTCGGGCGCGGAGTGGTGTGGCGAGGTCGCTTTCGGCGAAGTTGAATAGCTCGACGCGGGGGTGGCGTTTGAACGGATAATAATACCAGTCGTAGGCGATGACGCTGGCGGGGAGCAGGGGAATCGCCTCGGGAATAAAATTGAGCATGTCCGCCCAGATGCCCATGCGCAGGCCGAGGTAGCGCGCGATTCCGTGCAGGCGGCCGACGTGCCCAGCGAAATGCTGGGCGAGTCCCGTGCGGGCGATTTCCTCGCGGCAGCGTGGGCATTTACCGATGTGAAATGATTCGTCTAGGCCAACGTGGACTTTTCCCGCAGTGCAGAAAGGCGTCATGTCACGCAGGAGTTTCTCGGCAACTTCGAGCGTGCGCGGATGCAGTGGGCAGAGTTGACCGCGTTCGAGCGGGGTGTTGTCGCTGGCGCGAAGTTCGTTGAGGTCGCGCAGCTCGGGCGTTTTGATCAGATATTGCGTATGGCCGAGGAGATTGACGATCGGGACGACGGCGATGCCTGAGTGGTTGGCGGTTTTGACTAGTTTTTCGAGCTGTTTGTGCGTGTAGGCGTTGCTACGTGCGACGGTGGGCAGGCTGGGGTACTCGACCGCGTCTTCGAGATGGATGTAGAGTTCTTGGTAACCCCAGTCTGCATAGCGGGGCAGTAGCTTGAGCAACACGTCGAGTCGCTCAACTTGCCGGGCGAGATCCCACTGAAAGGCGCGGATGGGGTTGAAGTTTTTCATCGTGCGCAGAATGGGATTAGGATGTGGCACTGTCGTGTTTCGGCAAATGCTTCTTTAACCATTCGATCCCGCTGATTTCGTCGGTGAATATTCCGTCGAGCTGGGCTTCGAATGCTGCTTCGAGCAGCGGTTTGAAATCTCGTCCGGGTTTCTGGCCGAGAATCATCAGGTGCCGTCCGAGAATGAGTGGTTTGGGTGCAGAACTGGCGAGTGTGAGGCTGCGGGCTTTCCCCTGGAGGGCGTTGATGCGAATGAGGGTTTCAGGCGAGTGGATCGGCGGTCGTCCATCGTGATCGGCGCGCATCACGGCGCAGAGTTGGTCGATTGAGGCTGGTGTTAGTCTTCGGGCGAGTCGGCGAATGCTCGTATCCGATTGTTCAATACTTCCGTAATGTTGCACCATGTGGTTGATCACGAGCGGAATCACATGGTCGAGGGTGTCGTTGGGTGCACCGATGCGACGGAGAAATGTTTCTGCGAGCGGGCCACCGGCAGCCTCGTGCCCGGGACTGATCCAGCGCAGGCGTCCGCGTTTTTCGGCGTAGATCGTGGTGGATGGCTTGCCGAAGTCGTGGGCGAGTACGGACAGGAGTAGGATTCGGCGTTGTTCGGCGGGCGAGTCCTGCCAGATTCCTTGCCGAACTAGCGCATCGCAACAATGGCCGGTATGAACAAACGCATTGCCCTCGGGATGCCAATCGGGATCTTGCGGAGTGCTGGCCAGCGCGGCGAGTTCCGGGAAGTGGCCGAGCCATTCAGTTTCCTGAAGCACGGCGAGGCCGCGCGAAGGTTTTCGCGCTTTTTCAGCCCATTTGCCCCATTCGCCCCAGATGCGCTCGACGGCCAGTTCCGCGTAGGCACTTTTGATGGATCGGCATAAGGCTGCGGTTTCCGGTGCGAGTGTGAAATCGAAACGTGCTGCGAATTGAAATCCCCGCAAGACGCGAAGCGGATCTTCGGTAAACGCGGCGCTGGTGTGGCGCAACACACCGGCACGCAGGTCATGTTCGCCGTTGTGTGGATCGATGAGTGTATCGGAAAATGGATCGTAGGCGATGGCATTGACCGTGAAGTCGCGGCGCGCGGCTGCCTCGTTGTCGCTTAAATTTGGTTCAGGTTCTACGGCGAAACCGCGGTGACCTGCGCCGATTTTGGATTCGCGGCGAGGCAGGCTGAAATCATATTCGATGCCGCTTAGGCGCAGTTTGATAACGCCGAAACTCCGGCCGACTATATCGGTAGATCCAAAGGGTGCGAGCACGCGGTATAGCGTTTCGAAATCCACGCCAGGCACCTCGATGTCGAAGTCTTTTGGTTCCAGGCCGAGCAGCCAGTCGCGAACGCAACCGCCGACCACGCGTGGCCGGCCAATCCGGCGGACTGCTTGGAGGACGTTGACCAGCGGTTCTGGCAGTTGCATCGAAGGCTTCATGGGCTTGCGGGCGGACTCTTTTTATCAAGCCCGCAGGCAGCAATACATCCCCAACCGATAAGAAATGCGAGTCCTCCGAGTGGCGTGGCAGGCCAGATCCATTTTGGGCAACCGAGGGCGAAGGCGTAGAGCGAACCAGAAAAAAGAACTATGCCGATTGTCCAGGCGGTTGCGGCGGTTTTGAGAAGGCGAAATTTTCCGGTGGGTCCGACCTGGTCGAGCCACAGCGCGACGGTCAGGATTGCGATGGCGTGTATTGATTGATAGGATACGGCGGTCTTCCAGTTTTCCAGCTGGCCGCTGGCGGTCAGTTGCGCTCCGAGCGCATGCGCCCCGACGGCCCCCAAGGCTACGCCGCTCAATCCAAATAGGCCGGAAATTAGCATTAATGTGCGGTTGGTCATGGCTAAAATATGATTTTTGGGAACGCAGTGTAATTGGCTGTGTCTCGGTACCCTGCGAAAAGGTTAAGCGAGTTAATTCTTGTCTTTTTTACAAACTTATCCTTTTCGTCGAACCAGCCGCTGTTGCGGCAACAACCATACTACACACTAAGCTATGAAAAAAACTGCACTTATCTTTGCCGCTCTTGCGGTGGCTGGCGTTTCTTACGCCGCTGATAATGTAAATGTTACGACGAAGCCTTCGTACTCTGTGACGAGCGATTTCTCGTACACCTCGGAGTATGTCTTCCGCGGCATCAAGAATTCCAATGCGGCCTTCCAAGGTTCTGTTGAAGTTGGTCAGGACGACGTTCGCGTCGGTCTTTGGACCAGCCAACCGATCAATTCGAGGCAGTATAACAACGAAGTTGATTTCTACGCTGGCTACAAATTGAAGTTGGCTCGCGATCTGACGGCTGACTTCGTTGGCACGTATTATTATTACCCGGAGGTTATTTCGGGTTCTGGTGGTACTCATCACAGCTATGAAATCGGCGTCGGCGGCACCTACGATCTTAAGGGAATGAACCCCGGGTTCGATGGCATCACCACCAGCCTCTACGGTTACTACGATTTCCGCCTTCAACAGAAGACCATTCAGTTGTCGGTTGGTTATAGCATCGCTCTGAAGGACATTGGTACCTCGCTTGATTTCAGCGTTTACGCTGGCCATGCCGCTATTGGCAACGCTGCACCTGACGACCAGATCCCGGCGAAGGTTAGCGAATCTTACGGCTATTACGGCATCGGCTTGAATGTCCCGTACAAACTCGCTGAAAACGCCCAGGTTCATATCGGCGCCAGCTACTCGGCGAACGACAAATACGGCCGTCGCAGTGCACAGGGAGCTAACCCTCGCACGACTTGGGTTCCGAAGCAGGACGTCGCTGTCACCGCTGGCGTCACGCTCGGCTTCTAAGCGATTATCGCTCGTATAACGTCATTTCTTTCGACCCGCCCCGTGCTTCGGGGCGGGTTTTCTTTTCCACTGAAGTCAGATTCTCAATAAATGCGTGTTGACAGCCCTTTTTTAACCCCTAGCTGTTGACCCCTTTTCCTTTCATGAAAACGTTCCTAGCCAAAAAAGAGACAGTCCAACCCAAGTGGTATCTTATCGATGCCGAGGGCATGGTGCTCGGCCGTCTCGCTGTCAAAGCCGCCAACATCATTCGCGGCCGTAACAAAGCTTCCTACACCGCGCACGTCGACACAGGTGACTTCTTGGTCATCATCAACGCCGAGAAAGTCGTCCTCACCGGTAAGAAAGAGGAGCAGAACGAATACATGTTCTTCTCTGGCTTCGTCGGCGGCGAGAGCTACCGTTCCCTGAAACTTCAGCGCGAACGCAACCCAGAATTTATCGTTATGCACGCTGTCAAAGGCATGCTCCCGAAAAACCGTCTTGCTGCTAAAATGCTGACCAAGCTCCGCGTCTTCAAAGGCTCGGCGCACACGCACGAAGCACAGAACCCCGTCAAGATTTCCGCCTAATAAGCACCCATGAGCGCTGACAAAGCTATTTTCACCGGCACTGGCCGCCGCAAGACCTCCACCGCCCGCATTCGCATCGTCGAAGGCTCCGGCAAACTCATGGTCAATGACCGTGACTTTGAAAAGTATTTCTCTCACGAGAATTTCGCCAAGCAGGCCTACGCTCCGCTGCTCACCGTGCAGCTGCGCGACAAGATCGACGTCGTGGCCAACGTTTCCGGCGGCGGTGTCGCTGGTCAGGCTGGCGCAGTTGCCCACGGCATCGCCCGTGCGCTGCAAAAGCTGAACGCCGAGCTCCGTCCGGCCCTCAAGAAAGCAGGACACATTAAACGTGATCCTCGCGAAAAAGAACGCAAAAAGCCCGGCCAGCCCGGCGCCCGCAAGCGCTTCCAGTTCTCGAAGCGCTGATCCATTCGGACGCTCTGCAAGATTTCAAGGCCGCCTTTTTCGAGGTGGCCTTTTTTATTTTTCTATCAGTTTTGGCAGCATCATCATTTTGCATCCTAACTCTTCATTTCATGAAAATCGGCATCATCGGCGCGTCGGGCTACTCCGGCGAAACACTCGTCAAACTTCTTCTGGCTCATCCGCAGGTCACGCTTGCGGCGGTTACGTCGCGTACTCACGCGGGTAAACCTCTCTCACAAGTCATTCCTGCGCTGCGGGGCGTTGATCGTGGGCTGAAATTTGTCGATTCCGATGCGGTCGCGCTGGCAGCTGGCGATATCGACTTGTTCTTCCTCGCGTTGCCGCACGGGGCCGCCGCCGATTATGCGAAGATCCTCGTTCCCGCTGGCAAACGCGTCATCGATCTGAGCGCGGATTTCCGGATCGCCGATCTTGCCACCTATGAAAAATATTACGGCAAACACCACGCGCCAGAACTATTGTCGCAGGCCCGTTTTGTTTTGCCGGAGCTCACGCCGGTCGCTTGGAAGGCCGAGGCCAAGCTCATTGCCGCGCCCGGCTGTTATCCGACGAGCATTCTGGTTCCTCTGCTACCGTTGTTGCGCGATGGGATTGTTTCGCGTGAGCACATTGTTGTTAACTCGTTCAGCGGCGTCAGTGGCGCAGGCAAAAAAGCCGAGGAAGCGTATCTCTTCTGTGAGCGCGCAGAAAGTGCCAAGGCCTATGGTCTCGTGAAGCACCGGCATCTTGCCGAAGTGGAAGAACAACTCGCGCTGCACACCGGCGCGCCGACGATCATTCAGTTCAATCCGCACCTCGCGCCGATGCGTCGCGGCATAGCGACGACGATCACGGTGCCTGCGGCCAATCCGTCGATTGAGGCCCTCTATGCCTCGTGGAAAAGCACCTACGCGGGCCGTCCGTTTGTACAGATTCTCGCCAGTGGCGAAACACCTGATACCGCCTATGTCGTTGGCACGAACCG
>JAYTWC010000080.1:0-2336 GCA_043743635.1 Verrucomicrobiota bacterium
CGCCACGACGAGCGCGCTTTCTGGGAAGACGAACCACCACCGGCACCACCCCAGGGACGAGGCTTCTCCCATTTTGAAATCCTGGAAGAGCTCGGCCGCGGCGGCATGGGTACGGTTTACCGCGCTCGCGATCACGTGACGGGGCGCATTATCGCGCTCAAAGTCCTTCAAGCTCACCACCTCAACGAGCCCGATCTCATTCAGCGCTTCCGCTCCGAGGTACGCGCCGTCACTAGTCTCGACCATCGCCATATTTTGCCCATCCACGAAGTGGGCGAGCACGATGGGATTCCATTTTTCAGCATGAAGCTCGCGACGGGCGGCAGCCTCGCGCAACACCTCGGCGATTACCTCGGCCACTCGCGCAAAGCCGCCCTGCTCGTCGCCAAGATCGCGCGCGGCGTGCAACACGCCCACGAGCACGGCATCCTTCATCGCGATCTAAAACCAGGCAATATCCTCCTCGATGATGCCGGCGAACCCTACGTGTGCGATTTCGGCCTGGCGAAATGGCTTAACGACGACCGCCGACTCACCATCACCTCCGCCGTTCTCGGCACGCCCCACTACATCGCCCCCGAGCAAGCCAACGGCAAAAGCAACCTCACCATCTCGGCCGACATCTATAGCCTCGGGGCCATCCTCTACGAACTCCTCACCGGTCGGCCTCCCTTCGTCGGTGAAACGGTGATGGATACACTGCGCCAGGCCTCCCAGGATACCCCAGCCAAACCATCCTCCATCGTCAATCATACCCCGCGCGACCTCGAAACGGTCTGCCTCAAAACCCTCGAACGCGAACCATCCGCTCGCTACAAAACAGCCTCCGCTCTCGCCGACGATCTGGAAAACTGGCTTTCTGGCCGCCCCATTCGCGCCCGGCCCGTCAGCGCCGCCGAACAACTTTGGCGTTGGGCTCGTCGCAATCCCCTGCCCGCCGCCCTCGGCCTCGTGCTCGCCCTTGCGATCACGACTCTGGCTGTTGGTTCGACCATCGCCGCCGTCAAGATCGACAAAGCCCGCACCCGTGCCGTCGACGCCGAAAACGACGCGCGCGAACAACTCTACGCCGCGCTCCTCGCCCAAGCCCGCGCCTCGCGCATGACCCCACAGGCCGGTCACCGCACCGAAGCGCTCGCCGCCATCCAAAAAGCCGCCGCCATCCACCCGAGCTTAGAACTGCGCAACGAAGCCATCGCCGCACTGACCCTCGTCGATCTCAGAGTAGCCAAGACGCTCAAGGTTCGGGAAAATTCCGATCAACGTGTCGCCTTCAACTCCACGCTCGAAACCATCGCTGTCGCCACGAAACAAGGCGATATCGATATGGTTCGGTTAAGTGATGGCTTGAGTCAGAAAAGGATAACCGGATCCGGACAACCCATCCTTTCGTTAATCCACAGTGGTAGGCGCTATCTCGCCGCCCGCTGTTCAGATGACGCCGTCTACATCTACGAAAGCGACAGCGGCCGACAGCTATTTCAATTTCCAGGCCACAAGATTCCGCGTCAGATGAATGTCTCGTCCTCCGACTGCATTTTTTCGCCCGACGAAACCCTCCTCGCGCTGGGTTCGCCTGAAACTGTTGAGGTTATCGAAATCGCCACCGGCAAAGAAATCGCCCGTCTAAAGACAACCCAACCCGAACAGTGCGCATTTTCTTCCGACGGAAAACATCTCGCTTTCGGCAACCGAAAAGAAAAGACCGTCAACATCTGGAAAATTGGAGAGTACGACACGGTCACGAAGTTGGACCTCCCGGCTGGCCCCACCAGCCTGGCATGGAACAGCGACGGCCAAACACTGGCCGTGGGCTGCGAAGACTACTCGATTCAAATTATTCGTACCAACGATTGGAAAATCCAGGCCACACTCGCGGGTCACCGCCAAACCGTTTGGAAAACGGCCTTCAACCACCGTGGCGACATGCTGGTTTCCAGTTCCGGCGATAAAACGCTGCGCCTCTGGGATCTTCGCACCATGAGCCAACTGGTCGAACTGACCGGGTACAAGAGCGAGTCATCGATCGAATTTTCCCCTGACGACCGAACCATTAGTACCACCGATTACAAAACCATGGCCGTGGTCCTTGAGGTGCTTGGCCGTAATCGAATATGTACGGCCTTTGCCGCGCCTTCGAGGCAGGAACAAACCCAAAACGAAAGTTCAATTGATTTCTCGCCAGACTCGCGCCTGCTCGCCAAAGCATCGATTTCATCCATCCAAATTTTCGACGCAAAACAAGCGCGACTTCTGCAGACCATTCCGCTCCCTATTCCAACGCAAACCACGCTTCGTTTCGGTGCCGACAATAAGTCCCTCATTGTCCTCTCCCG
>JAYTWC010000081.1:0-1954 GCA_043743635.1 Verrucomicrobiota bacterium
TTGAGCATGTTGACGGGCAGGAGAACTTCGCGGAGTTCTGCGCCGGGAACGCGGAGCTTGGCGGCGTCGACGGAATTGACGACGTTGATGCCGTTCGGGATGAAGGTGCTTTCGCCGAGGTTGAGGACTTGGCGGCCGAAGCGAAGGTCGAGGGCGTGGTTAGCGATCTCAAATTTCCCGCGGACGTAGAGATCGAGGAAATCGCCACCGGAACCGACACGATCAAGAGCGGCGTCGCTTAGCGGTGTGCGAGCGCGATCATGTTTTTTATTTTCAACATCGTAAAAATAATAACCGCTCGCGAGGGCGCCGAAGTCGTGCCATTTTAGTTCAAGGGTGTGGGTTCCTTTAACCAGTTCCGAGGCCCAGCCGCGCCGGTAGTTCAAGTTGCCATCGTCGGAGTTGACGGAATTTTGGAAACCGCCATTCGAAGTGCCGTAGAATTCTGGACTGGGGTTGTCGAGGCGATAGATGCCGCCGACGGAGAGCGTGGTGTCGAACGTGACTTTGAAATCGCCGGAATTAAAAACGATGGCGTGGGCGGGAAGAGCCAGCGAGACGAGTGATAACGGAAGTATGAAACGGAGGATTCGGCAGAGCGGTTTCGCAGATCGGGTGTTGTTCATATGGGTTAGGGGCCGACGCGTCTCGGGACGTGTTGATTAACTTATGCAGACTATGCCAACGGATAATGGGGTGGGATGAAAAAAGCCGCAATGGCACAGGACTCAAGGCCGAATTCCAGATATAGGAAAATGTTATCCCGCTTTGACCCGGGCATAAAACTAGCGAATCTGCATGTTCATACCATGCAGGCCGCCGCTACTCACATCCATGTTAAAGGTGCCCGTGAGCACAACTTGAAGAACCTTGAGGTGCGTTTGCCGCGTGGGAAAATGGTCGTGATTACGGGGCCGAGTGGTTCGGGCAAGTCGTCGCTGGCGTTCGATACGATTTATGCCGAAGGTTACCGCAAATACATGGAATCGCTCAGCACGCAGGCGCGTCAGGTGCTGGAGCAGCTGAAACGGCCGGATGTGGATTTTATTCACGGTCTGTCGCCGGTGCTCGCGATCGAACAGCGCACCGGCGGCGGTTCGCCGCGCAGCACGATCGCCACGGTCACGGAGATTGCGGATTACGCTCGGTTGTTGTGGGCGCTGTTGGGCGAGCAAGTTTGTCCCAAGGACGGTGGTCGGGTCGTGCAACGGTCGCTTGACGACAATATTCTGCGGGTCTTTGCCGAAGCGCCGGGCGAACGTGTGATGTTGCTCGCGCCGTGCATGCGGGCGAAACCGAGCGTGCTGCGCGAGGAATTGCCGCGGTTGCGGCAACGCGGCTTTCAACGCGTTCGGCTTGATGGCGAAATCAAGAACCTCGACGACCCGCATCTCGTGCCGTCGGGCGCGAAAGAGGTGACGGTCGATTTAATTGTGGACCGTTTGGTGGTGACTCCTGATCAACGCAGCCGGATCGCGGACTCGCTTGAGCTCGCGTTTCGCGAGGGCCGAGACCGAGCCATCGTTTTGGCACAAAAAACGGCCGAGGCTCCCTGGCGCGAGATCTTGCTGAGTCAGTCGCTCGCCTGCGAAATCTGCGGCGACGTGTTCGAAAAACTCACGCCGCGCCATTTTTCGTTCAATCACAACGAAGGCGCGTGCCCGACCTGCGGCGGGTTGGGGCGTAAGCTTAGGTTCGTGCCGGAACTAGTCGTCGCAGACCCGGAGAAATCCGTGCGCGAAGGCGCGCTTAAGCCGTGGCGAATCGGAGGAAAGAACCTAATCATAAAACACAACGCCATTCTCAAACAGCTCGCAGAACAGTTGCCGTTTGACCCGGAGATGCCGTGGAAGAAACTGCCTGAAACGGTGCGACAGACGCTGCTCTTTGGCGGAGGCGAACGGTTGTTTGCCTTCAAGCTGCGGCGCATGCGCGAGGCGAAGGCCGTGCCGTT
>JAYTWC010000082.1:0-3457 GCA_043743635.1 Verrucomicrobiota bacterium
CTCGCAAATCACAACTACACCGGCGCGATTTGTGGCGGCGCCCTCACTTTTATCGGCGCCTTCCTCTGGGCCTTCGAAGGTCCGGGCGGCTACCATGTATACGCCGAACCTGAATCCAGCACTAAAGACGCCAACGCCAAGCACTGACTGCTGGGTATACTTAAAACTTATCACTTACCCCTTACATCTTAAATGAGCCACGCAGGAACCATTGACCACCACCACGACGCCACCACGTCGACCGGCATTCCCAACAAGAAGCTCTTCATGTGGGCGTTTCTTGCCTCGGACTGCATGTTCTTCGGCGCGCTCATCTCAACGCACCTGATCTACCGGTTGCATCCACCTCCGGGCTCGCCCGTGGTCAGCAAGATTTTCAGCATCGAGCTCACCTCGTTCTCGACGTTCATTCTGCTCATGTCGTCGCTTCTCATGGCACTCGCCGTGAACTCCCTGCAAAAAGGCCACGTCCGCAGCACCCGACATAATTTGCTCGGCACGATTTTCTTCGGCCTGATCTTTCTCGGCTGTCAGGTCTACGAATTCACCCACTTCGTCCACGAGAAAGGCCTGAAGATCGGCAACGGCACTTTGTTTGCCGACACGTTCTACACGCTCACCGGCACACACGGCTGCCACGTTGCGATCGGCGTGCTCTGGCTCGTGTTGATGTACGTCCGCTCGTTCAAACCGGCCGATCCCAGCCATCCTTGGCTCTCGAAGGCGGTTGGCCATTTCCTGCTTTTCGTGATCACGTCCGTCGCTGGCATGGCCACCGTGCTCGGACTCATTCATGCGCTCCAACTCCACGAACCCCTTGGGGAATTCATTGGCCATAACCTGCTCGCTGTCGTCCCGGCGGTTGCCGGACTTGCGCTTCTCACCTGGCTTGGTTTTTCGCGCCATGCCGTCGAGTTCGGCGAGGCCAATGCCATCGATGTCGAATCCATGGGCCTTTACTGGCACTTTGTTGATATTGTATGGATCGTTATTTTCACCGCCGTTTACCTGCTCGAATACCTCTAATTTCCTCCACCATGGACGCCCCTTCCGCCACATCGGCCTCTCACGCAGCTGGTCACCATTCCGGTAAATTTCACGCATTCGTCCAAATCGCGATGGTGCTCTCGGTCATCACCGGCGTTGAAATCGTGCTCGTTTACCTGCCGTTTGCAAAGTGGCTCATCGTGTCCTCGCTAGTCGTGCTCTCGGCCGTGAAATTCCTCTTTGTTATCTTCTACTTCATGCACCTGAAGTGGGATAAGGTCTTCTGCACGATCCTGTTTTTCATCGGGTTAGTGCTCGCGCTAGGAACCGTCGCAGCGCTCCTCGCCCTTTTCGGCGCAGAAGCAAGTGCCCCGCTCACCTCCGCGCTCTGACGAAGGGCTGCCCGGCAAAAGTCCGGACAACTCATCCTGATCAGGGCCGGCAGCAAGATCCCGCCCTCGCGCGACGCCAAAACCGCACGCTTGCGGCCAAGCATGTCCGTGCTTTCCATTTGCATGAATTAGTGTGCATTAGAAACGCCATCCATGCCTGACGACCCAACGCCACCGCTGCCACCCGCGATCGAAGTCAAAAACCTGGTCAAATCCTATGCCGGGGTGACTGCCGTCAGCGATGTCAGCTTCACCGTGCAGCGCGGCGAGATCATCGGCTTTCTCGGGCCCAACGGCGCCGGCAAAAGCACCACGATGCGCATCCTCACCGGATTCCTCCCGGCAACTTCGGGAATCGTGAACCTCTGCGGCGTTCCTGTCGCCTCCGACCCCGACGCCATCAAACACCTCATCGGCTACATGCCGGAAAATAATCCGCTACCCGAAGACATGCGCGTCTCCGAGTACTTGTTTTACCGCGGTCGTTTAAAGGAGGTCCCTCGACGCAAACTCTCCGCCCGCATCGACGAGGTGCTGGAGCTTTGTGACCTGAAACGCGTACGCCACCGGATCATCGGCAAACTCTCCAAGGGCTTCCGCCAACGGGTAGGCATCGCCGAGTCCATCCTTGCCGAACCACCTGTTATCATCATGGACGAGCCGACCATCGGCCTCGACCCCCATCAAATCCTGATCGTGCGCGACCTTATTTCCAGTCTGCGCGGCCGCATGACCGTGCTCATTTCCAGCCACATCCTACCCGAAATCGAAGTCACCTGCGACCGCGTCGTCATTATCAACCAGGGCCGCATCGTCGCCAGCGGAACCCCCAACGACCTTCGCCGCGAGATCCTCGGCCATTCCGCCTACAAGCTGGAGATCGCCGGCGATACCGACGCCCTTCGCGCCGCCCTCACCCAAATCGAGCCCACGCTCGTCATTGCCAGCCAGACCGAACCTGACGCCACCGGTTTTCGTACTTTACACCTCACGACCTCGCGCGACGAACCGCTCGGCGAACCACTCCTGCGCGCCCTCTCAGCCGATTCGCGCTTCCGCCTGCGCGCCCTCGCCCGTGAACATCCTTCACTCGAAGACGTCTTTCTTGCAGCCACCCGCCGCACCTGGGAAATGGTCGATACACCGGCCCACAAATAACCCGTATCATTTTCCTCCAAACCTTCTTCAAGCGACAAGTGAAACACTTCCTAACCATCCTCAGTCACGAAATACGCATCCTGCTCTTCAGCCCGAGCACGTATATCGCCGCCGTGGTTTTTCTCAGCGTCATGGGATTCTTCTTCACCATGATGGTCGACATCTACAGCGCCTCCGCCCAGGAAGTGACCCCAGCCGTGGTTTTCTTCCAGTATTTCTGGGTGCCGGTGCTTCTCGTCGTGCCCCTGCTCACCATGAAAAGCATCGCCGAAGAACGACGCCTCGGAACCCTCGAAACACTCCTGACCACGCCCGTCTCCACGGTCGAAGTCGTGCTGGGTAAATATTTTGCCGCCTACCTTCTCTATATCTCACTCTGGGCCTGCACCGGCGGCTTCTTCTATATCCTGCACCGCTTCGACCCCAACGAGCACTTTATCGACTTTGGCCCTCTGGCGGGTGGTTATGCATTCATCGGAATCTCGGGTCTTTTATTTGTCGCCGTCGGCATCGCCGCCAGCGCCTTCTCGCGGAATCAGGCAGTCGCCGCATTAATCAGTGGGGCCGCGCTGCTCGGCTTGATTGTCGGTTCAAATTTCCTGCAAAACGTCCAGCTTTTGCACAACGAAGCCATGCGCCCGCTCAAAACCGCCGTCGATTACGCCCAGGTTTTCCAGCATCTCAACGACTTCAGTCATGGCGTGGTGGATACACGTCAGGTGCTCTTTTATCTAAGCGGCACCGTGCTCGCCCTGATTTTCAGCATCTTCAGCGTCGAAGTAAAACTCCTGCACAGCTAACCCACCGCCATGCACCTTATCCAGAGCTTTCGCGCCGCACGGTGGATTCGCACCATCAACCTGGTTCTCCAGGCCATCCTGTTCTTCACGTTTTTCTGCGGCCTCAACTACGTCGCTGTC
>JAYTWC010000083.1:0-2555 GCA_043743635.1 Verrucomicrobiota bacterium
TTCTCCCGCCTCCTGCCTGTCGTGCGGCACCTGATCGGCGTTCCGGCCGGCATAGTCCGCCTGCCTTTTGGTCTTTATTCATTCTACACGTTGCTTGGCTCTGGCCTCTGGTGCGGTGTACTCGCCTGGCTCGGCATCAAAGCCGGACAAGACGAAGCGCTCATGCGCGGCGAACTCCATCGCATCACACTCTGGGTTGCAGCCGCTTTCGTCGTCCTTGGCGTCGTCTACTACCTCTTCGTTCACCGCCACATGAAGGCGAAAAAGACAAACTGATTTTTATCAGCCAAAATCAACCGCCCGAACCGCTCGATGACAGAGGCCTCAGCGAAGCCGAACCAAGCACCACGCCACCCAGCGCAAGGTGCGGTTTTTTCCAGGTCCAAGGTCCAGTCGGCGAAAGCACGCCGCCGTCGAGCATCAGGTCCTCACCATATGTTCGATCCACCGTTGCCCGAAGCACGGTCAGCGGATTCTGCGAAACCACCGCAAGCGGAATAAACGAAAACATCATTTCAGTCTTCGAGCTCGAGATCCCCGAAATGCTCTGCAACCACATGAGCGAACGCTCCGCGTCCTCAGACTGTTCGAAAACAATCGCACGATCGTGAACTAGCTTTGCGGCAAACGCGATTGCGTGGATCTCACCCACGCAAAGCTTCCACGGTTTCATCGCGCGGTCCTTCTCGGCCAGCACGAATTTTGCGATTAACCCGTTGCGACCGGAAAAGACCAGCGGCGTGGGATCATCAAGTGTTATGAGATCACCGATGGTGCTGCGAATGGCGTAGGATTTGAAGCTCATGATCTGCTAGACCGGAATACGTGTACGATGTGAAATTTGTCTCAGGCGGCTGATACGTTCAAAAGCCCTCGGATTTCTGCAACGCTGAGAGAACGACCCTGGCAATTGGCAAGTTCTCGCACGCGTGCGGCGATGCGCCGGGCATTTTCGGGCGAGATCTGCACCCCGTCAGCTTCCAAAACGGCGGCAACCGATGCTCCACCGCTGTGGCTGCCTAAAACAAAACCAGGGCGTTCACGTCCCACAGTCGTCGGCGCAAAAGCCTCGTAACTGCGTTCATCGCGCAACTGGCCCGAGCAATGAATCCCCGATTCATGCAAAAAAGCCGACGTTCCCACCACCGGCTTTTGCGCCGGTAGCGGACGGTTCGATGCCCGCGCCACAAGATCACTCAGCGCACCGAACTTTGTACAATCTACAAAACAGTCGACGCCGTGCGCCACCCGTAGAGCCATCACAAGCTCTTCGAGTGCGACGTTACCCGCGCGCTCACCAAGGCCATTCACGGTCACGCTGACGGCGTGCGCACCCGCTTCGTAGGCGGCTAGCGCGTTGGCCGTGGCCAGACCAAGGTCGTTGTGACCGTGGAATTCAATCTCCATTTCCATCGCCGCACACCGAATCGGGGCCAGAGCCACGGCAATCTGACTGGGCGCAAGCCGACCAACGGTATCTGCATAACGGATACGCTGGGCTCCCGCCTCCCAAGCCACACGAGCGAACTGCGCCAGAAATTCAGGCTCGGCCCGGGAAGCATCCTGAGCCCCAACATAGACCCGTTCAAAGTGTTGCCGCGCCTGTTTAACGAGTGCGCTCATTCGCACCAACACCTCAGCTGGACTCATCCGCCAGACTGCCTGATGTAACGGCGAAACTGGAAAAGAAAGATGTACCGCCGCGACACCTGTTTTGGTGGCAGCAATCAGATCGGCTTCAGTGCCGCGACACCACGTCACGACGCGCTCCCTACCCACCGCAGCGGCTACCGCAATAATATCGCCGATGGCTTCCGGTCCCATGACCGGCACGCCGACTTCAAGCTCAGGCACGCCCGCCTCCACTAAGGCACGAGCGATCGCCACGCGACTCACCCGAGACAATACCACACCTGCGGCCTGTTCGCCGTCGCGAAGTGTTGTATCAACTATGTGGAGACGGTTCACATTCCCTTTTATGCTCCTGCATGAATGGCGCCACTTGGGCAGCCGCCTTCACATGCCCCGCAATCGACGCATTTTTCAGCATCGATCACATAATTTGCGCCGCTCTTCGCAATGGAGATTGCGCCAGAAGGGCATTCATCAACACACGCTGCACACGCGGTGCAATTATCTGCTTCAATAATGTAGGCCATGGCTGTGGATATTTGAATTTAAACGGGAAGCTGATATTCTGCCGCAACCGTATCGTTTTCGATCGCGTCAAGGATCGCATCGATCGCATCCGTGCCGGGCACGCGGTAGAAATTACCCGTGGGATAATCGATCATAACCGGCCCCTTGGTGCAGACATTGAGGCAACCAGTCACGGCAACTTCAACGCCTTCGAGCATGCGATCCTGAATCTCGCCCTGAAGATACGAGAGCAGGTTCATGGAATCCTTCTTATGGCAAACGCCCTGGCGTTCGCCATTGGCGCGAAAACTTCCGCAGACAAACAAGTGGTGAGTTGGTTTAGACATGATGAGCGATGGCTGATAGTTTTAGTTTAAGTCAAAATTGATTGATCCCGTTCAAGACTTGTCGCCGGC
>JAYTWC010000084.1:0-2975 GCA_043743635.1 Verrucomicrobiota bacterium
AATCGACGGCCCGGAACTGAAAACTAAAATCAACGCGATTCAGTTGATCGACGTGCGCGAAGATTGGGAGCGTGCGATGGGAGCGATCATGCCCTCGGCCCATTTGCCGCTTGGGCAGCTATTAAATGGTTCGGCCAAGGACGCAGTAGCTGTTCTCGATGCGAGCAAGCCGACGGTGATCTATTGCGCGCACGGGATGCGGAGCCTGAAGGCGCTCGCGGTGCTGCGTGAGCGTCACGGTTTCACGAACGCCCAGAGCCTGCGCGGCGGTTACGAAGAGTGGAAGACGCAGTAACTTCGGCGACTTTGCCCGGGCATGTCCATCAACCGAAAACAGATTTATCGCCCGCCGCCGCCTGCGCCCACGACAATCTACGTGCGGCCGGGCTACAATCGGGTGCTGGCCGAGGAATTCGAGGCGCTCAAGATTAAGCGCGTCGGGTTGGTGGCGGACAAGGTCGAGGCCCACAGCCAGGGCGATCTGCGCGAGAACTTCGGCTTCAAGGCGGCCAAGGACGCGATTCGCGCCGTGGATCGCAAGATGACCGCGCTTGATCGCTTCGTTGCGCGTAACACCTTCATCGAGGTCGATCTCGTCGCCTGGTTGACCAAACCAACCGACACGCTCCTGCTTGGGCACGTCACCTCCCTAGAAAAGCAGGATGTGGCGACGAAGCGAAAGCACCGCTTCACCTTTCTCGTGACCACCTACGGCGAAACCGCGACCGACGAAGAGACGGGCATCGAATGCCTGCCGCATACGTCACCGCTCGCCACGGCCGTGTTAGGTTTGTCAGCTGGTTCTGAAACCAAGGCAACACTCCCCGCCGGCGAAGCGATTCTCAAAGTGCTCTCCATCCGCAATCCCACCCAGGCCGAACTCGACCGCCTGCTCATGCCGATCAAGTCGCCGGAGATTGTGGACGAGGAGTAAACCTGAACACCGAATGTTCGCCGAGATTTGACCTGTAGAGATTTCGGGTGACCGTGTTTGTGTCCGCGATGCGAAGCTTCGTTCGTTGAGCTACCAACCGCGACACCCGTGGTTAATCTTCAATCACATTCGTTTCCTCGAAGCTCCCACCAAAACTCCAACTAGAAACAACCATGTCCAAGTTACGTGTTCATTGCTTTGGCCTGTCGATCGACGGATTCGGAGCTGGTCCCGATCAATCCCTTGACAATCCGCTCGGCGTTGGCGGCAAAGACCTTCATCCGTGGTTTTTCCCAACCCGCGTCTTTCAAAAAATGATCGGCAAAGCCGACGGAACCACCGGCATCGACAACGATTTTGCCGAGCGCGGATTCGACCGCATCGGCGCGTCTATCATGGGTCGCAACATGTTTGGGCCGATCCGCGGCGACTGGCCGGATGACCAGTGGAAAGGCTGGTGGGGCGAGAACCCACCGTACCACACGCCGGTTTTCGTCCTCACGCATCACCCGCGCTCCGCGATTCAGATGAAAGGAGGCACGACGTTTCATTTCGTGACTGACGGCATTCATGCCGCGCTGGAGCGTGCCCGCGAGGCTGCCGGTGGATTGGATGTGCGACTCGGTGGCGGAGTGTCAACAATCCGACAGTACCTTCAGGCCGGCTTGATCGATCAGCTTCACTTGGCGATTTCGCCCGTCGTGCTGGGCAGCGGTGAGAGCCTCTTCGCAGGAATCGATCTTGTGAAGCTCGGCTACAAACGCACCGAACACGTGACCACCCCCAACGCCATGCACGTTGTTTTTAACCACTGACCGTCACCCATCCGAAACTCGACCGCCTGCTCATGCCGATCAAGCCACCGGAGATCGAGGACGAGGAATAGCACTACCCGTTGCGTGTTTCCGTTGGAGGGCGACGCACCGTCGTCGCCGGGTTTGGAAGATGACCTAGTCTGACCTGCGGCGTCGAACCGGCGACGACAGCGCGTCGCCCTCCAGGTCAGTCACGTCGCGGCTGTGACCTGCAGTCGCGTGTCACCGGCGTCGTCTTTTTCCAGGAGCCAGTCCGTATCGGTAATCGCTTCCAGAAACGCCTCGTCGTGGCTCACTAGCAGCATCGCACACGGGCAGTCCGCCAGCGCCTCTTCCAGGCAGCGGATGCCAGGCAGGTCCATGTGGTTCGTGGGTTCGTCCATCACGATCAGGTGCGGGCCGCGCACGATGCCGAGCGCGAGGAGCAGTTTGCGCACTTCGCCCGGACTCGGCAGCGCGCTTTCCAGCAACCGAGCCGGCCGTGAGCCGAGTCGGCTGATCGTTGTCATCACCCGGCCGCGCTCGTCGTTCGGCAGGCGTTTGACCGCCTCCAGCAACGCGCGCGAATCCTCCGCGGAGATTTCCTGCGGCACTGTCACGACTTTCTCTGCTGGCAACTGCAGCTGCCCGAGCAGATGGCGCACGAGCGTGCTCTTCCCGAGGCCGTTGGCTCCCTTTAGTGCAATGCGACTGGTTCCGCCGATTTGCAGATCGGGAAAGTGCAACGCCCGCCCGCCGCCGAGCGGCAAACTTCCCGCTGACAGGCGCAGCAGAAAATCCCTAGGCATAAAGGAGGCTCCCTCGACCCAGATCCCGGTTTCGTAGCGCTTCTTCACGGCGATCGCGGCGCGTTGCTCCGACACTTTGCTCGCACGCTGGTTCATCTGCGCGACCATCTTGCCCGCATAAGCGTCTTTGCCGCTCATCTTGGCAAGATTGCGCATGGCACGGCCGTCGTGGTCGTTGGCGGGAATCTTTGTCTGCTTGGAGCCACGCGACGCCGCGGTCTTCTGGTCAGCGATCACGCGTCGACGTTGAGCTTCGGTTTGGAGACGGCTCGCGGTTCGGCGAAGTGCTTCGTTGGCGCTGTGCGCGGACTTCTCTTCGTTGTCCTGCTGTTCCATCGCCTCGGTCACGCCGCCCGGCCGCATCACTGCGTCAGGTGGATCGAGGATCAGACATTGCGTGCAAAGTTCGTCGAGCAGCGTGCGGTCGTGGCTCACGAG
>JAYTWC010000085.1:0-2978 GCA_043743635.1 Verrucomicrobiota bacterium
GACGATCACGACCAGCCTGCGCTGAACGCCATCCGCGCCGCCATCCGCAAACATCAGAGCTGCCGCGCTGTATTACGTAACTACCGCAAAGACGGCCGCCCCTTTTGGAACGAGTTGCACATCGCCCCCGTGCGCAACGCCCAGGGAGAAACCACCCACTATATCGGTATCCAGTCCGACATTACAGCCCGCAAGGAAGCCGATGACGCACTCCGCCAACGCGACGCCATCCTCGAAGGCGTCAACTTTGCCGCCGAAACCCTGCTGAACGAGCCCAATCTAGCCAACTCACTACCAATCGTATTGGAGCAAATAGGCGAGGTCACTGGAAGCGACCACGTTTGCCTTTGGTATGAATTGTCCACCTCCGAACAGACGATCCAGTTAATACCTGCAAAAATCTGGTCAAATCCAAATCTCCCTTTGGCCAACCAAGCCATGCTACGCACCATGACCTGGGACACGGCAAACGGGTGGCCCGATACCGAGCAGTTACGCCAGGGTCGCGGCCTCCAGCACAGCACCACAAACAGCAGCAAGGACGAACAATCGTTCATGCAGTTTCTAGATATTTCATCTTTCCTCTGCCTGCCCATCCAAACCAATTCCGGAGAATTTTGGGGCGCTCTTTCACTCGGAAGTGCGCGCCGAACCACTCCCTGGGGGTTTGTCGAAATCGAGGCACTACGCTCGGCCACCCGCGTGCTGGGTTCAGTCATCCATGATCGCGAAACCAGTGCCGCCTTACGCACCAGCGAAGAACGGTTCCGCTCCGTTGTCACCAACCTCAAGGAGGTCGTGTTTCAGACTGACGCAGCCGGGCTCTGGACTTTTCTCAACCCCGCCTGGCACGAGATCACCAACTTCACGGTTGAAGAAAGCATCGGCAAAGCGTTTTTAAATTACGTCCATCCCGACGACCGCGAACGCAACAACCGGCTCTTTACCCCGTTACTGGAACGAAAAAAGGAATACTGCCGACACGAAGTTCGCTACCTGACCAAGAATGGCGGTTTCCGTTGGATCGAGGTTTTTGCCCGGCTGGTGCTCAATGCTGACAATCGAATCATGGGCACCGCCGGCACACTCAACGACATCACCATGCGCAAGCAGGCCGAACAGGCGCTGCAGAAACAGCGTGTGGCGATCGAGGCCGCGATCGACGGTGTGGCCCTCCTCGACGACGCAGGCTATTGCACCTACCTAAACCAAACCCAGGTCGAAATGCTCGGCTACCGCCACCCCGAGGAGTTAGTCGGAAAAAAATGGAGCGACATGTATTCGAGACAGGAAATCCAACGATTCAAAAACGAGGCCAGACCGAAACTAACTAAAACCGGCAAATGGCGCGGCACCGTCACCGCGATCCGGCGCGACGGCAGCACCTTTGCCGAGGAAATTTCCCTCACGCATATCGAAGGCGGCGGCCTTGTGTGCGTCTGTCGCGACATCACCGACCGAATCGCTGCCGAACAATTCGTCCTCCGCTCCCTTCAAGAAAAGGAAGTGATGCTGAAAGAGATTCACCACCGCGTGAAGAACAACATGCAGATCGTCTCCAGCCTGCTGAGTCTGCAACTCGAGCACCTGCACGATGAAAATGCCCGCACCATGTTCATCGAATCCCAAAACCGCATCGCCTCAATGGCGCTCGTTCACGAAAAACTTTACCAATCCAACGACCTCGCCCAAATCGATTTCACCGACTACCTGCGCGATCTCACGGAAAACCTCGTAAGCATGCTCGGAGCCCAGGCGCGCAACATCGCCTTTCAATTAAAAAGCTCGGGCGTGAGCCTCGGCATCGACACCGCGATTCCTTGCGGCCTCATCATTAATGAACTCGTCTCCAACGCCTACAAACACGGTTTCCCCCACGGTGGCCCCGGACAAGTAACGCTGTTTTTCGAACGCCTGCCCGACGGACGGCTGCGCCTCGAAGTAACGGATACCGGCCGTGGCATCGGCGCCGATGTCGATCTCAAGAAAACACGATCCCTCGGTATGCAGCTTGTGAATACACTCGTTCGGCAATTGCGCGGCACCATCGAGGTGCGCCGAGAAAACGGCTGCTCATTCACGCTTCATCTCCAAGAAAACATACGAAAAGAACCCCATCGAACATGAGCATTCCAAAAAAGATTCTGGTGGTCGAAGACGAGATGGTGGTGGCGATGGACCTCAACATGCGCCTGCGCAAGCTCGGCTACGAATGTCAGAATGTGCCTTCCGGCGAAGAAGCGATCGGCGAGACGAACCTTTTCCACCCCGACATTATTTTGATGGATATCATGCTCAATGGTGAGCTCGACGGCGTCGAAACAGCGGCAAAAATCCACCTGCACCACGACCTCCCGATCGTTTACCTCACCGCCAACGCCGACGAAGCCACGCTGCAACGGGCTCAGTTGACCCACCCAGCGAGCTATCTCCTAAAACCATTCAAGGAGCGCGAACTCCACATCTGCATCGAGATGGCGCTCATTAATCACGCTTTGCAACGGGAGCTGCGCGACGCCCGCAGTGAAATGGAAAAAAAAGTCATGGAGCGTACGGCCGAACTCCTCCGAACCAACGCGACGTTGCGCAGAGAAATTCATGCACGCCAGGAATCCGAGGCTCAGGTGCGCGAGCAAGCCGCGCTGCTCGACAAATCCCGCGACGCCATCTTCGTGCGCAACCTCCAAGGACAAATCCTCTATTGGAATTTAAGTGCCGAACGACTCTACGGGTTTTCGAAAATCAACGCCCTTGGCCAGTCGATCTCTGGCCTCTTGCACTCCACGCCAGAGACCGAGGCCGCGGCTCTTGAACGCACGCTTCACAACGGCGCTTGGATGGGAGAATTCATCCACCAGCACCGTTCAGGCGAAGAACGCATCGTCGAATCTCGCTGGACTTTCATGCCAGACAAAGCAGCCATCCTCGTCGTCGAAACCGACATCGGCGAACGGAAGAAACTCGAGGCCCAATTTCTT
>JAYTWC010000086.1:0-4569 GCA_043743635.1 Verrucomicrobiota bacterium
GGACGCAGGTGCGAGCGGTGTTCCAGGAAGGAGATGAGCTGTTCGCGCAACTTGTAGTAATCGGGATGTTCCATGATGGCCTTGCGGTTGCGCGGGTGAGGAAATTTCACCTCGATGATTTCGCCGACCTCGGCCGCTGGGCCGTTGGTCATGCAGACGATTCGGTCTGAGAGGAAAATAGCCTCGTCCACGTCGTGCGTGACCATGAGCGCGGTGATCTGGTTCTTGCGCCAGAGGTCAACCAACACCTGCTGAAGTTCGTAGCGGGTGAGCGAGTCGAGCATGCCGAATGGTTCGTCAAGAAGCAGCATCTTGGGCTTGAGCGCGAAGGCGCGGGCAATGCCCACGCGCTGGCGCATGCCCTGGGAAAGCTCGGAGGGTTTCTTGTTCATCGAGTCGCCGAGGCCGACGACGGTGAGATAATATTCGGCGATCAGGAGGCGATCCTCTTTGCTCGCGGTGAAGAACACCTGATCGATGCCGATCATCACGTTTTCGAGCGCGGTGAGCCAGGGCAGCAAGGAGGGCGACTGGAAAACGATGCCGCGATCTGGGCCTGGGCCGTCGAGTTCCTTGCCGGCGAGGATGATGCCTCCCTCGGTGGTAGAGCTAAGCCCGGCAACCATCATGAGCACGGTGCTTTTTCCGCAACCAGAGTGGCCGATGATGGAAACAAATTCGCCCTTTTTAACTTTGAGGTCGAAGTCTTTGACGATGACCGCGGGTCCTCTGGGCGTTGGGTAGGATTTGCTCAGTCGGGAAATTTCAAGATAGGCGCTCATGTTGTTTCGACCGTCTCCTGTTTGATTTCACTGCGTCGTATCGGGCGGCGTTTGGGGCCGATGTAATTTCCTCTGCTAATGTCTTCGGGTTCGATGTCGGGCAGGATGAGCGACTGAGTGGTTTTGTGGCGGTTGCGGTTAGTTGCTTTTAATAAGTAGTCGATCACCTCGGCACGGATCTGTTTGAAGTCGTAGTTCTCGTTGAGCTCGGCGCGATTTCGGGGGCGTGGCAGTGTGATCGGTATGCTCGGTCCGAGAGTGGCTCGTGGCCCGGCGGTGAGCGGGATGACGCGGTCGGCCATGAGAATAGCTTCGTCGGGATCATTGGTGATGAGGACGACGGTCTTTTTATCGGCTTCCCAGATCTGCAAGGTTTCCTGCTGAAGTGTGCCGCGCGTGAGGGCGTCGAGCGCACCGAATGGTTCGTCCATGAGCAGAATGCGGGGGTTCATGGCGAGCGTGCGCGCGACGCTGACGCGCTGGCGCATGCCACCGGAGAGTTCGTGGGGTTTTTTGTCGCGAGCGGGCGTGAGCTTCACCATCGCGATATATTTCTCGATGTGTTCGTGGCGTTTAGCTTCTGGCCAGCTGGAGAAGACCTGGTCGACGGCGAGGGCGATGTTCTCAAACACGCTCAACCAGGGGAGTAGCGAATAGTTCTGGAAAATGATACCGCGATCGGGTCCCGGGCCGGTGACGGGTTTTCCTTCGAGAAGTACGCTGCCGGTGTCGGTTTTGACCAAGCCGGAGATGAGGTTGATGAGCGTGCTTTTGCCTGCACCGGAGTAGCCGACGATGGCGACAAACTCACCCTCGTTGATTTCGAGATTGATATCAGCGAGCACTTCGGTGCGCGCCCTGCCCGTCGCGTAGGTCTTGGAGGCATTATTGATTTCGAGAAAAGCCATGGATGTTTTGCCTCTGTTAGTTGGTAATATTGTTCAGACTGAAACTGGTGGCGTAGATTTCGGGGCGAGTGGGATCAAAGACCTTGCCGTCGAAAAGTGTTTCAGGACCGTCGAAGGGACTGGAAATGGGAACGCCGAGTTCTTTCAGCGCGGTTTCAAAGAAGTTGGGGCGGATGACGCGCTCGGAGATTTTGACGTAGTCGGGTGTGCCGTAGTGCAGGCCCCAGCGACGAAACTGCGTCAACACCCAAATCGCATGGCTGATACGTGGACGGTTGGCGTTGCCCATTGAGAAGGTCATGGGATGCTTGTTGGCGGCGGTGCGCCCGTCGCCGTAGTGGATGATTTCGCCAAGGCGGGCGGCGATCCACGCCGGGTCGCAATCGAGATATTCGGGACGCGCGAGCAGTGACGCCGCCTCGTTGCGGTTGAGCGGATTGTCGAGCCAGACGCCTGCCTGATAAATCGCCTTGAGTGAGGCAACGACTGTTTCTGGGTGCTGGTTAGCAAATTCGTTGGTGAAGGCAAAAACCTTTTCCGGATGGTTCGGCCAAATTTCCTGCGAGGTGATGGCGGTGTAGCCAAGGTCTTCGGCTGCGGCGCGTGCATTCCAGGGCTCACCTGCGCAAAAGCCGTCCATGCGTGCGGAGCGCATATTTGAAACCATCTGTGCCGGTGGAACAGTGATGAGAGCGACATCGTTGCCTGGATGGACATTGCCAGCGGCGAGCCAATAGCGGAGCCAGAGAGCGTGGGTGCCGACGCGTAGTGTGTGACCGAATACAAGCGGGCGACCGTTGTCACGGCCTTCGACGGCGGCCGCGCGAAGAGTCTTTGCGTCAGCGGCGACTTTGCCTTTATAGGAATTATGCAGCGTGACGGCCTGGCCATTGCGGCTCAAAACCCATGGAATGATGAGTGGTTTCTGGTTGATGCCGAGGAGGCCGCAGGCTGAGGCGATCGGCATGCTGAAGAGCATTTGAGCGGCCTGAGTTTCGCCGCTATTCACCGCATCGCGCAGGCCGGTCCAACTCGTGGCACGGCGCAAGGTGACGTTCAAACCGTGCTCGCGAAAGAGGCCATGTGCCTGCGCAACGATGAGCGGCGCGGCATCAGTGAGGGCCATGAAACCGAAAGCGAGTTCGGAGGACGAAGCGGATTTGGCGAGCGTGTTCAAGCAGGAGAATTGAGCGGAGAAATTGGCTAAACGGGCAGGTTATAGAACGGATTTGAAACGGCGTTCCACCACGCTCATCAGGCGATCGAGGATGAAACCGACTACACCGATGACGATAATTGAAAGGATGATGTGTTCGTAGACGAGGGAGTTGTACTCCTGCCAAAGGAAGCCGCCGACGCCGGGGCGACCGGTGAGCATTTCGGCTGCAACTATAACTAACCAGGCTATACCAAGACTCAGGCGAAAGCCGGTGAACATGTAAGGCAGCGTGGCGGGGATGAGGATTTTGAAGAGTGTCTTGGTGCGCGAGAGTTTCAGCACGCGTCCGACGTTGAGGTAATCCTGCGGGACAGCGCGCACGCCGACGGCGGTATTCAGCACGGTCGGCCACATCGAACAAATGGCGATAGTAAATAGAGCGGCAAGGGTGCCCGCTTCTTTGCCTGCTTCGAGAAAAATGACCAGTCCCAGTGGCAGCCAGGCGAGGGGCGAAACAGGGCGCAGGATCTGAATGAGCGGATCGAACATTTTTGCAAACGTGGGCGAAAGTCCCAGGAGAAAACCAATCGGTACGCCTACAATGAGCGCAATGGCATAGCCCGCGGCGACGAGGCCGAGCGAGTACAGAGTGAAGCGCAGGATGCCCTGGTCCATCTCACCGCGTTTGGCGAACGGCTCCATGATGTAAAGTTTGCAGGAGTCCCAAGTCTCGATGATGTTTGGGAGCGCTGGAATAGCGCCCTGGCGCACTTCGCTGACGATTTCGCCGTGGGCGTCCTTGGTGACGACTTTTTTTCCCGCGAGCGCGTGCCAGGTGCCGAGGACGATCAAGATGCCGAGCATGGGCAAAATGAGCCAGTCGAGTTTATTGGTTTTCATGAAGTGGATGTTTTTTTACTTTTGCCCAGATGCGAGGCCGCAGCCGAAACAACGGCCAGACCCAAACCGATGAGCGGAGAGATGATGCTTTTAATGAGGATGGTTGAGTTGACCTCGTGGTGCAGCCAGTGGTCGCCCTGATTGACCGCCATCTGCAACAGGCCGACCGCGAGTCCGATCGGGGCGGCCTTGCGCCAGACTGCGGGAAGCAGCAGGGCGCGCAGGAAGGTGATCTGGGAGGACGGGTCGGTGCTCATGAGAGGTCTCAGCCCTTCATGCTGTGCACAGCGAAACTTTTGGCGAAGGCTTCAGGTTCGGCTGGGTTGAAGATCGCTCCGTCGAAGAGCGTTTCGGAGTCATTGTTCAAGCCACCGTGAGTGACGCCGATTTCCTTCATCGCTTCTTCGTAGATATCGTTGCGCATGACGCGTTTTGCGACGCCTTCGTAATCGGGCGTGCCGGTGACGAGACCCCAGCGGCGGTACTGTGAGAGGAACCATTTGGCATACTTCGGCTGCGGGTAGTTGCAGTTGCGCTTGCTGAAGTGCATGTAGAATTCGTCCTGCACCTTGCGGCCGTCACCGTAGTCCAGGTTGCCCTGAAGGCGGCCGAGAATAGTTTTCGGATCGCAGTTGATGTAGGTGGCTTTCGAGACGATGGCGCACTGTTCGGGACGGTTGGCCATGTCGTCGAGCCAGACACTGGCCTCGTGCAGTGCCTTAAGGATGGCTTTGACGGTCTTCGGGTTTTTTTCGGCGAATTCCTCGGTGAAGGCGCAGACTTTTTCAGGATGATCTTTCCAGATGTCCTGCGTGGTGAG
>JAYTWC010000087.1:0-5515 GCA_043743635.1 Verrucomicrobiota bacterium
TTGTATTTCGGAACGAGATGGAAGTGTAAATGGGGCAGTTTGTCGGAGTAGGCGCCGTAGTTGATCTTGGTGGCACCGAAGGCGGTTTTGATGGCTTTGGCGGCACGGGCGACGTCTTGGGTGAACAGGGCTAGTTCGGCTTCGGGGAGTTCGAAGAGTTCGTTGACGTGACCGCGGTAGGCGACGACGCAGCGGCCGGGGTGAGTTTGTTCTTTGAAGAGGTAGAGGGTTGAGGCGCTCAGCGGCGCGATCTCGATCATGAGGTCGTGCAGGCGTTGGTCTTTGCGGCAGTAGAAGCAATCGGGTAGTTCGCTCATGGAGGTTTTATTTGGTTGAGGGTTGTTGAATTTGAACGTGAAACCATGTCCGGGTTCAAGCTTCGGCTGCCTGTGGCTGGATGATTTTTTATCTGATCCGCTGGATTTTCCCACTGACATTTGCCGGGGTGCGTGATGTTTGAAGAGGAATGAGCATTGAACTGGATTTGGTGAAAATTGCGCAGCAGGAAAAGGAATTGTGCTTCGAGCGATTCGACGAAAGTACGGCTTGGGAAATCGGCACGCGTCTGCGTGCGGCGGCGGAAAAGCGTGGGGTGTTTCTCGCGATAGACGTTACGCTTAGCGGTATCACGGTATTCTCCTGTTCAATGGTTGGCGCGACTCCAAACAGCGCCAACTGGGTGCGGCGTAAGCGGAATACAGCGCTGTTTTTCCATCGCAGTTCCTATGGTTTTGGATTGCAGCTTGCTCACGACAAAGCAGATCTCACGGCGAAATTCGGACTGGCGGTGAGCGACTATGCGGTGCAGGGCGGAGCATTTCCGATTCGTGTTGTCGGTACGGGCGTGGTCGGTGCGATTACGGTTTCTGGATTGCCCCAACGCGAAGATCACAAGGTGGTGGTGGCGGTGCTGGCTGATTTTCTGAAGAAACCCATGGCCGATTTGGAGTTGGCTTAACGGTTTTAGCAGTTCCAGGGGTAATAGTTATGGAATATTAAGATCGTAAGTCGTTTATAAGTATTGATATGCCTGGTTGTTGGTGGCACATGCCCGCACTTTCGACCGGGGTGCCGGGTCTAACCGGTAAATCCCATGACCATGAAAACACTTACCTGCTTCCTGCTCGGTCTTTGTTTGAGTTTGCCAATTTTTGCCGAAGAAAAATCGGAGCTTCCAAAGCTGTCGTCTGAGGAACTCGACAAACTGGTGGCGCCGATCGCACTTTACCCTGATTCGTTGATCGCCCTTGTTTTGCCGGCTTCGACTGAGTCGGCTGATGTGGTGCTGGCTGCTCGTTATATCGCAAGCGGTAGCGATCAGGATGCTATCGACAATCAGTCTTGGAGTGACAGCGTAAAATCGCTGGCGCGTTTCCCGGATCTGGTAAAGTGGATGGACGAGAATCTCGCGTGGACTCAGCAGATGGGCGAGGTATTTGAAGCACAACCGGCCGATGTGATGAATGCGATTCAGCGCATGCGGGCGCAGGCGCGAGCTGCAGGTTTGCTGACGGATACTCCGCAACAGAAGGTCGTCATGCAGGATGAGGTGATCTGCATTGTCCCTGCCGAACCTGAAGTGATTTATGTCCCGCGTTATGACCCGGAAATTTTGTGGATGCGGCGGCCATATTACGGTTCGTTTATGACCTTTGGCCTGGGTTTTGGTATTGGCAGTTGGTTGTATTTCGATTGCGACTGGTTTGGACACGGGATTTGGATGCATGACAGGCAGCCTGGCTGGGTGTACCATCCCGCGTGGCGGCGGCCGACAGGGGAAATTCATAGGATGGCCGGCACCCCGTGGCATTCTGATTTTCGGCGTGGGCACTATGGACGATTGGAACATCCGCCGATGTCGGTGGCGGTTCGGCCGAGTATCATGACTGATCCGCATCGGGATCGTAATGGTCGGCCGGAGAATCCTTGGCGTCCGGAGTCTCGTGGGCATTTTGACAATGCTGGTCGGTCTGATCATCGCGGCGATTCGACGGAGCGATCTGAACGGTCAGCACCGCCGTCGGTTATCGGAAATCGAGCAAACCAGTCGGTATCGCCATCACATCCGGTTAGGCCGCCCTCCGGGTCTGCGGCAACGTCTCCGTCGAGCAACCGACCGAAGTATCGACCTGATGGAGGAGCGCAGGGGCAGACGCCCCGTGAAGGCCCGCGCGCAGGTCATAGCCCCGGTGACTCCCCGTCAGTTAATATGCCGCGGCCACCTTCGCATAATCCCCCCTCGGCGCCGCTACCTCAGCCGACGCCTGCGCCTTCGATGCGGCCGAGTCGCAATGAACAGTCGGGTGGGGCGGCTCCCACCGTAACTCCGCCTGCAGCTCGATCAGCACCTGCTGCTCAGTCGTCGGGCCAAGAGAAAAAGGAAGGAGACGAACAGCATCAGACCCGAGGACGCGGGCAGGGATTTCAGCGTCAGTAGATAAGTCCGGCAAGAGATGTTCGATGGCCCTTTTCTGACTGGTGGTAGTGCTCTTTCGCTCCACCAATACTCGTTGCAAAGAATTCGGGTATTATGGACTTGCTGGGTTTAAAACTGGCGGAGAGGGAGGGATTCGAACCCCCGGAACCTTGCGGTTCACGCGCTTTCCAAGCGCGCGCATTCGACCACTCTGCCACCTCTCCAGGTGTATCACGGGTCTTTGCCAACAAGACCCGTTGAAAGAGCGAAGGGGCGAAATAAGGCGGTCCGCGGTTGCGGGGTCAACGGAAAATCTCAAGAGAGTTTGCGGACCCGAGAATTCATGTCCTTACCGGAACGCATGACCATTCATATCCTTGCGAGATGGCGCAGCTTTGTTGGGACTATCGGTGTGTTTATCAGTCCAGCCTATCAACTTAACGTTTCAGCAGAAGTTTCTCTCATTTCGGCGTCGAGGACCATTCGCTGGTTAGCCCTCTGTCAGTCGTGAAAATATGAGTGTGTTGACGAAAAAGTTGGCGAAAAGCTCCTTGCGCGACCTCCCTTGCGTGCTACGTTGACCGCTTATCGCGACTCCTAACCGATCAACTGCATCCATGGTTTCAGCCAACACCACCGAGCTCGGCTACAATAGCAAAATCGAAGGCGAGGTCATCGTCTCTCGCGCCGACGCGGTCATCAACTGGATCCGCACCAACTCGGTCTGGCCGATGCCGATGGGCCTCGCGTGCTGTGCGATCGAACTCATGGCCGTGGGCAACGGCCGTTTCGACATCTCGCGTTTCGGCGCCGAGGTTATGCGGTTTTCGCCGCGCCAAGCTGACTGCATGATTGTCGCGGGCACCGTCACTTACAAAATGGCCGCGCAGGTTCGCCGCATTTATGATCAGATGATGTCGCCCAAATGGGTCATCGCGATGGGCGCGTGCGCCAGCTCCGGCGGCATGTACCGCAGCTACGCGACCCTCCAAGGGGTGGACCGCATCATCCCCGTCGACGTCTATATTAGTGGCTGCCCTCCACGTCCCGAAGCGATCCTCGACGCGCTCATTAAGCTGCAGGGCAAAATCAAAACCGAACGCTCCGCCTCTAACCTTTTCACAGAAGCCTGAGCGCGCGCCGCAACGATCTCCACGCTTCCCGATTTTCGCCACACGAACCACGACATGACTGCTCCCGCCGCAGCCAAGACTGCTCTCAAGGAAAAATTCACGCAAGTGACCGACCGCCCCAGCGCGGATCACGACGCGGTTAACGTTCCCGTGGGCGAGGTCGTCGCGGCATTGAAATATCTGCGCGACGAATTCGCGTTCGATCTGCTCATGGACCTGACGGCGATCGACTGGGCCGAGGGCGCCTCACCGCGCTTCACCGTCGTTTACCATCTCTTCTCGTCGGTGAATCTTGGATACATCCGCGTCGCCACCGACTGCGCGAGCAACGATGAGCCGACCGCCCCGAGCGTGGTCGATCTCTGGCCCGCCGCCAACTGGCACGAACGCGAATGCTACGATCTGCTCGGCGTAAAATTCACCGCGCATCCTGACCTCCGCCGCATCCTGATGTGGGAAGGTTATCCGTATCATCCGCTGCGTAAGGATTTCCCGCTTGCTGGCATCGAAGTCCCGCTGCCCGATGACGAGATCAGTGCTGCCACCGGCACGGCCGTCATCGCCGCACCCATGGCCGGCGGTCCGTTTGTCGCCTCGCCCGGTGAGATGAATCTCACCGAAGCCGAACCACGCGCCAAGGACGAAAGCTGGAGCGACCGCGCCGCGCGCCCCGACCAGACCGCCCTCAAGCAACTCAAGAGCTAACGCGACCATGGCCACCGAACTTTCCATTCCCGACAGCGCCGCGAGGAACTCTGACGTTGAGCAATACGGCTCAGAAAAGATGGACCTCTCGATGGGGCCCTCGCATCCGTCCACCCACGGCGTGCTCCGTCTCCAGCTCCAGATCGACGGCGAAATCGTTACCAAGTGCGACCCGGTCGTCGGCTACCTGCACCGCGGTGACGAAAAAATCGCCGAGAACATGACCTATAACCAGTTCGTACCCTACACGGACCGGTTGGACTACCTCGCGCCGCTGGCCAACAACATGGCCTACGCCATCGCCGTCGAAAAACTCGCGCATCTCGAAGTTCCGCCTCGCTGCCAGGCGATCCGCGTGCTCACCGCCGAGATGGCGCGCATCTCGTCGCACCTCATGGGCCTCGGTGCGTTCGGTCTCGATGTCGGCGCGTGGACCGTTCTCGTGCTCTCGCTCAATCAGCGCGAATTCCTCTACAAACTTTTCGAAGAACTCACCGGCGCCCGGTTTACCACGAGCTACACCCGCATTGGTGGCGTCACCCGTGACATTCCTGATGGCTGGCTTCAGAACGTCGAAAAATTTTGCGACCAATTCCTGCCCGCGCTCGAAGAACTCCTTTCGCTCCTTACACGAAACAAAATTTTCCACGACCGCACCGTCGGCGTCGGCGTCATTTCCAAGGAAGACGCGCTCGCTTACGGTTTGACCGGGCCAAACCTGCGCGGCTCCGGCGTTGGTCTCGATCTTCGCAAAGACAAGCCGTACTCCGGCTACGAGCAGTACGAATTCGACGTCCCCGTTGGCACCAAGGGCGACAGCTTCGACCGCTACCTCGTGCGTGGCGAAGAAATGCGCCAGTCCGTCCGCATCATCCGCCAGGTTATCAAGACGATGCCTGCTGGCGATTGGTTCGCTAAAGACGCGGTAAAGATTTTCGCTCCGCGCAAGGAGAAGGTGCTCACCTCGATGGAAGAGCTCATTAACAACTTCATGATCACGACCGAAGGCCCGCAGATGCCGCCCGGCGAAGTGTATTTCGAAGCAGAAAACCCCAAGGGCATTCTTGGTTTTTACGTCGTAAGCAAAGGCGGCGGCGTTCCGTGGCGCCTAAAGATCCGCTCGCCCTCGTTCTGCAACCTTTCGATTGTTCCCAAAATCTGCACCGGCATCCTGATTTCCGACGTCGTCGCGATCCTCGGATCGTTCGACTTCGTCATGGGCGAATGCGACCGCTGATCTTTCCTGCTCGATGAATTTCAA
>JAYTWC010000088.1:0-4561 GCA_043743635.1 Verrucomicrobiota bacterium
CCCGTGCACGCGCCGCTGGTGATCGACATTGTGGATACATGGAACCAGCGCAGCATCGGTGGCTGCTCCTACCACGTCGCCCATCCCGGCGGCCTCAGCCACGAAAAATGCCCGATCAACTCCTTCGAAGCCGAAAGTCGGCGGCAGGCGCGCTTCTTCCGCTTCGGGCATACACCCGGACCGATGCAGCCAAAACCGTACGAGCCCAACCCGGAATTCCCTTTCACTCTCGATCTGCGCCGAACCTAAGTACGCCATTTCAAACAACAAAGTTTGCCAGCACCGATACCGGCTGACAACTTTGCCCGCCGATCATGACTGACGACGCGGATAATCCCGCTGCGCCCTTGCTGCGCGATTACCCTTCGACCGACGGCATCTTTGACGAGATGCTCGCCGCGAATGGATCACCGCGTCCACATTGGAAGGATCTTGTTGGTTCCTTCGATCGTCTCGGTGCGACTGAGCTCGCCAGTCGACGCGACACCGCCGCCCGTTTGCTCCGCGAAAACGGCGTCACTTACAACGTCTACGGCGATTCACACGGACTGAGCCGAACTTGGTCCTTGGACCTAATTCCCCTCGTCATCCCGCACGACGAATGGGTGACCATCGAAGCTGGCCTCGCGCAACGCGCCCGACTGCTCAACCTAATCCTCGCCGATATCTATGGAGCCCAAAAACTCCTACGCGAGGGCACGCTGCCACCGGGCCTCATCTTCGCCAACCCAGCTTTTCTGCGACAATGCCACGGCATCGTACCGCCCGAAAACCAGTTTATCCACCTGCACGCAGTCGATCTGGCACGAGCATCTGACGGTCGCTGGTGGGTATTGTCCGACCGCACCCAAGCACCATCAGGCGCAGGCTACGCGCTCGAAAACCGCATCGTGCTTTCTCGCGTTTTGCCCGAGGAATTTCGTTCATTACGAGCAGAACGCCTGGCGCATTTTTTCCAGCATCTACGTGACACACTGCGCAACCTGCCCTCGCAAGCCGGTGGCCAGCCCAACGTCGTGCTCCTCACGCCCGGGCCTTACAACGAGACGTACAGTGAACACGTTTACCTCGCGCGCTACCTCGGTTTTCCGCTCGTCGAAGGCGGCGACCTCACCGTGCGCGACCAGCGGGTTTTCCTCAAAACCCTCGAAGGACTCCAGCCCGTCGATGTGATCATCCGCCGGTCCGACGACGCGTTTTGCGATCCACTCGAACTACGCTCCGATTCCATCCTTGGTGTACCTGGGCTGGTTGAGGCCGCGCGCGCCGGCAATGTCGTCGTGGCCAACGCCCTCGGCAGCGGCGTGGTGGAAACGCCCGCGTTGTCCGCATTTCTGCCGGGACTCTGCAAACAATTGCTCGGCGAGGAATTGAAACTGCCTTCGCTCGCCACCTGGTGGTGCGGCCAGGAAAAAGAATTTGCCTACGTCCGCGAAAACATGGATCGCCTCGTGATAAAACCCGCCTTTGCACGTGGCAGCGCCGGGCCTTATTTCGCCGACACCATGAGCGAGAAGGAACGCGCTGCACTGCTCGCGCAGATGGAGGCCACGCCATATAATTTTGTCGCACAGGAAAAGATCGGCCTCAGCACTGCCCCCGTTTTAGAACGCGAAGGGCTCGCACCACGGCCCGTGGTCCTGCGTACGTTCACTTGTTCCACGCGCGATGGCTACCAAGTCATGCCTGGCGGTCTTTCGCGTTTCTCCAGTTCACCCGAACAACTCGTCGTCTCCATGCAAAACGGCGGCGGCAGCAAGGATACCTGGGTCATCGGCGAAGGACCAGTCAGCCAACTGACCCTCCTGTTACAAACCACGCCCATCGTTCGCCTCGAGCGTGCGGCCGCCGAGGTGCCCAGCCGTGTGGCGGACAATCTGTATTGGCTTGGCCGATACGCCGAGCGCCTTGAAGACACCCTCCGCCTTCTGCGCTGTGTCCTCGTGCGCCTGACCGGCGACGTCGGCGACGATGAAACGCCCGAACTCGATTCACTCGTGCGCCTGCTCGCACATCTTGACTTTTTCCCCGCGAAATTCCGCGAAGAACACACATTGATGGCCGTCGAACGAGAAGTCTTCGAGCTCATCTACCGAACCAATCGCCTGGGCACCGTGCGCGAAGTACAAAGCCGCCTGAACAACATCGCATTTTCCCTCCGCGACCGTTTCACCGCCGACACCTGGCGCATCCTCAACAAACTCCAAACCGACACGCGCCCTCGGCCCGGACGCGTGCCGATCGCCGAGATGGTGACAATGCTCGACACTTCAATCATCGACCTCGCCGCTTTCGCTGGCATGGAAATGGAAAACATGACGCGCGGCCACGGCTGGCGCTTCCTCGACATCGGCCGCCGCATCGAACGGGCCGGCAACATGGGCAGCCTCGTTAAAGCCGCGCTCGCCGTGCAAGCCACCGGCCTCGACACGCTCGATCCCGTACTCGAAATTGCCGATAGCGTGATGACCTACCGCCGACGGTATTTTTCTCAACCGCAATGGCCGCCCGCCCTCGACTTGCTGCTCGCCGATGAAAGCAACCCGCGTTCACTCGCGTTTCAGATTTTCGCGCTCGCCGACCACGCCGCCAACCTGCCCCAACCCCAGGACCGCAGTCCGAGTTCCCGGCATACCGACAGCCTCAACGCCTTGCTGGCAAAAGCCGACTGGCCTGCGCTCGCTCACGATCAGCTCACCACCGGCAACAACAAACTCGGCGAACTCCTCGCAGCCGTCGCCGGCGGACTTCGCGGATTCTCCGATTCGCTCACCCACCAATATTTCAGCCACGCGACCACGCGTGTCAGCTGACTGATAAACCCACCGTGAACTACGAGATCGTCCATCGCACCGTTTACGAATACACGAGCGAGGTTTCCGTCTCGCAACACGTCGTGCATCTCACGCCGCGCAACCTGCCTGGCCAGCAATGCCTGCGCCATGAACTCGTGGTCGAACCGACACCCGCACTCGTAACCAGTCGTGAGGACTATTTCGGCAACTCCACAAGCTTCTTCACCATGGCTGGGGCGCATCGCACGCTGGTCGTAACCGCCCACAGCGAAGTCGCCCTTTCCCCGCGCCGCTGGCCTGAGCCTAACAAGACTCCCGCCTGGGAACGCGCCCGTGGTTACGCCGACCGCAGCGAAAACCTAACCATCGAAGCGCAGGAATATATCTATCCTTCCGCCCTCATCCCCGCGCTGCCTGCGTTAAGCGAATACGCGCGTCCCTCGTTTTCGGCCGGTCGGCCTTTGCTCGAAGCCGTGCTCGACTTAACCCGGCGCATTTTCACCGATTTCACGTTCGACCCAAAGGCCACCACCGTCTCCACACCACTCGAAGAAGTGATGAAAAAACGCCGTGGCGTTTGCCAGGATTTCGCCCATTTCCAAATCGGTTGCCTGCGCACGCTTGGCCTGCCCGCCCGCTACGTCAGCGGTTACCTCGAAACGCTTCCGCCGCCCGGAAAAACCAAGCTCGTTGGCTCAGACGCCTCGCATGCTTGGGTGCAGGTATTCGTACCGGACTTCGGCTGGGTGGAAGTCGATCCAACGAATGACGTGATGCCTTCCGACCGCCACATCGTGGTGGCTTGGGGACGTGATTTCGAAGACGTCAGCCCGATTCGCGGCGTCATCAGCGGTGGCGACAAACACATACTTAAAGTCGCCGTCGATGTGACTCCGTTAACAAAAAAAACGGAAGCCCTAGGCGCTTCGACTCAATCGCAAAGCAGTCAGACTCAGTCCTAAATCAAGCCTGCGCACACCAGACATCGTCGTCCGGACGCGGCTTATCTTCCTGATTCTCAGTTTTGACCGGAGCCTCTGTGGTCGCACCCAAAGGATGCACCATATAGCAACCCGTCATGATTTCGGGATAATATTTATCCTCGACATCAAAACCCATTTTTTTCCAAAAGCCAACGGGTGAGCCGCCATCAAGATCCACTGCAAGCAACTCGATCTTCTTGATCGTGGCAGGCAGCTTTGAAAGCCATTCGAGCACCATACGGCGACCGAACCCCTGATGCCGATGATCCTGCGGGACAAAAAGCACATCGATCCATGCTACGTCATCATCCAGATGCGTGGCTAGAAAGGGTGTCTTTTCGAGTTTCATGATGAATTTTGCTAACTAGTATAACGGTTTTTATGGCAGAAAAATTACAACAATTTTGCCATAAGGGTTAATTTTCTCAGCAGCCGCTGATATGCCAACTCACACAACCATTAAAAAAACCACACCTCGATGGAGCAAAACTGACAATCCACAAACCAACGTCCTTCACTGACCATTATTTCTAGCAGAAGGTTCCCCTTTTTGCACGCTTAAGATTAAAAACTTTGCGTCACGCCGTCACTCTTTCGCCACAAATCAGACACGAAGCCACTTAACTCAACGCGGACGGAGATAACACATTCAGTTTTTTCGCCCAGGGTAAAAGCCCCGGAAGAATCGCCGAATACAACTCAACCCCGTCACGCAACTGTACTTCGCGTCGACGAAGACCATTCTCGCCCGGCAAACGCACCCGCTCAAAACCCGCACGCGGC
>JAYTWC010000089.1:0-7557 GCA_043743635.1 Verrucomicrobiota bacterium
ATCGGCGGAACACTCGAACAATACTTCGCGAAACCGCGCGACTTATTTGACCCGAAGATTAGCTTCAGCGCGACGTTTCTCCGACTCGGAGTTTACCCAATGCTCTTTCTCGTGGTGGCAAAATATCTCCCGTGCACGATCGAGCTGAAGCGAGTATTAATTGTGCAAGCAGCCATGCCTGCGGGAATCCTGCCGATCGTCATCGCAAAACATTACGGCGGCCATCCGCTGACTGCGGTGCGCGTCGTCATCGGCACCACGGTGGCCGGCATCCTTGTCATACCTCTTTGGATACGCTTGGGGCTGGCCTGGGTGTTTTAGGTAGAAAACAAAAAAGACCGCGCGATGAAGCACGGTCTTAAAAATGCAAAGGACCAAAAGTCTTTTAGGATTCGAGATCAAAACGAATCGGAATCACCAAGCTCACCTTCACGGGAGCGCCGCCTTTCTGCGCAGGTTTAAATTTCCAATTCTTAACCGCGTTCATCGCAGGCTTATCAAATTCAACGTTACTCGATTTTGCGACAGCACAAGAAGTCACCGCGCCGGTTTCGTCGATTTCAACCTTCAACGCCACAACACCGGCAATACCATCCCGAGCCATGCTGCTCGGAAACTCTGGCGGAGGCGTTTTGACCGGCACAGGCTTGACATCATATTCAGCGCCCTCAGCAGCGGTTGCACGCAGAGCGGCAAAAGAGATCAGCACAAAGCTGAGCGTGAGACTTTTGAGGACGTAGGACTTTGCTTTCGACATAAATTTGAGTGCCGCTTTTCGATAGCGACGGCGAATTGCTAGCAGAGGAAATCTGTTCTCCGAGGAAAAAATGCCGAACTAAGGAATGAACCCCAGCGTCACCCCGATTTCCACCCAACACCGGTCGCCCCTACACCCATTTCAGACAAAAAATAGTCATGGCGTCTCGGCGCAGGCGAAGCAAACTGCTCCTTTCTCCTCGTGCCGTTGAAAACAAACCCTCGCGAACTCGAAAAATTACGCCGCCTGCTCTGCTCGCTGCAAAACCACATCCGCGACGCCGTCGCCGACGCACGCCACGCCCACGCCAAATCCTTCGCGAAAATCGCGGCGGTCACACAGGCCGACACCATTTACCAAATCGATAAAATCAGCGAGGCGGCGATCCTCAACTGGTTCGAAAAAAATTGGCCGCGCGCCATGCCGATCGAACTCGTGATGGAGGGCATCGAAGACGGCGAAATAGTTACGTTTCCCCACGGCACGCCGGTGAAAAAAACGGCCTGGAAATGCATTCTCGACCCGATCGATGGCACGCGCTGTATCATGTACGACAAACGCAGCGCCTGGTCACTTGCAGGCATCGCACCCCAACGTGGCGCAAGGACCAATGTCGCCGACATCGTTGTCGCCGCAATGACCGAACTACCCACCACCAAACAATTGCGCTCCGACCAGTTTAGCGCCGTGCGAGGCGGACCGTTGCGCTCAACCGCTTTCGACCAGCCGGGCGGGCCTGCCCGCAAGCTCACCGTCCATCCATCGACGGCGCGCGATTTCAAACATGGCTTTGCCTCTTTCGCCAAGTTCTTTCCCGACGGCCGCACCCTCACCTCGCAAATCGAGGAAGCTCTCTGGCAGGAATTACACGCCGGCGAAACCGGCACCTCGCCGCTTATCTTCGACGACCAATATATCTCAACCGGCGGCCAGCTCTACGAACTGATTGTTGGCCGGGATCGACTGGTTGCAGACATCCGTCCGCTCGTATTTCGCAAACTCGGCCTCAACTCCTCGCTCGTCTGCCACCCCTACGACATCTGCACCGCCCTGCTTTTGGAAGCAGCAGGCGGCGTGGTCGAAATGCCGTTTGGCGGAAAACTCACCGTGCCCCTCGACACCACAACGCCGGTCGCATGGATCGGTTTCGCAAACCCACACCTGGCCAAACTTGCCCGCCCCGCGCTGCGCCGAGTCCTCCAAACATTTCTCGGCTGAGCACTTACCGAGACGCAAAAGCGCCTGATCCGAACGCGTTGACTTGGACCAAGAAACAACCCACAACCACGCCCTCAATTTTGACTCAAAGCCAGCTAAGCACGTTCGCTTGAAGCCACCCGGCCTCCACGACGCGCCTACGGTTCTCGTATAACCGCCTGGCCCTAAACAACAAAAACGAACATGAAAAACGCCAAGCCGTCTGCCGCAAAAAAAACTTCCTCCACACGCACCACGCGAAACGAGGAACCCGCAAAAAAGAACCTGTATCTCCACCAGGAGACGGCTCAAACGACGGCAAAAATCGTCCGCGGCTACAACGCCAATTTCAAGGCCACGCCCGCCTACCTTAAGTCACTGCCTGACGTCATGGACGCCGTCGGTGCCATCGAAGGCGCAAACACACCGATTCAACAGGTTGGTGTATCCAATTTTAAACTACCGCTCAGTTACGCGACCAAGGCCGGCAAGCCCGTCGAACTCGAAACCTCCGTCACCGGCACCGTCTCACTCGAAGCCAATCACAAAGGCATTAATATGAGCCGCATCATGCGCTCGTTTTACGAGCACCGGCGCGAAGTATTCACAACGGCCTCGTTGAAAAAAGTCCTCAACGAACACCGAAAGCGCATCGGCTCGCTCGAAGCGCAAATCAGGCTGAGTTTTTCGTACCCACTCACACAACGCAGCCTGCGCAGCGGGTTGGCCGGTTACCGGTATTATTCGGTTGTTTACGAAGGCCGACTGAACCGCGACAACACGTTTCGCCAGTTCATCGAGTTTGATTTTGTTTACTCTTCCGCTTGTCCGTGTTCGGCCGAACTCGCGGAGCACGCCCGGGCAACGCGCGGCACCTATGCACTGGCTCACAGCCAGCGGTCGAAAACACGTCTGCGCGTCGAAATCGCCGAAGGCAAGAAACTCGCAATCGAAGATCTGCATGCACACTGCCTGGCCGCACTGCGCACCGAGACGCAAGTCATGGTGAAACGCGAAGACGAACAGGCGTTTGCCGAACTTAACGGAGCACACCTAAAATTTGTGGAAGACGCGGCGCGCCTGATCTATGAACGCCTGAATGCCGATCCGCGCATCAAGGATTTTCAGGTCGCCTGTTCACACCTTGAGTCGTTGCACTCCCACGACGCCGTTTCCGTGATCTGCAAAGGCGTGCATGGCGGTTTGACGGCCGACTTTTCAAACTTCCGCTCCCTGGTCTGTTAGGCGAATACACGCCAAACACTCCTCAGAAAACGACCTTGCAAGCTGCAAGACCACCTCACTCTGACGCGTTGCCAAATGCATGAACGACTCTAATTCTTCGTGCATGGAAAAAGCGTATCTAGTTTATCAACAAAAACTAAATATCGATACATTCCGCTTGGCATGAGCATGGCTTTAAGAAGGGCAACCTCGTCGGTCCCTACCCTTCATGAATATCAAAAACGCTCTAGGCTTTCTCGTTTTGGGACTCCTAATGCACACAACGCCCATGCTCGCGCAAACGTTGTCCGATCAATCCGTGTCGCTTGCTGATCCTTCAGTTCGTTCAATCTGGGTGCAATTCATGAGTTGGGTGATTGGCGGAATCGGTCTCGGTTATCTCGCTCGCGATGCGGCCGGTCGCCTGCCTGTTTTGCTCGCGGCGTTCATACCCGAACGCCAACTGCGCTCGTCGGAACCACACGGCGCAACCCTCCATCTCCCCGTCAGTTCACAGCTCAATCTCACGAGCTGAGTCGCAGCTCAAAGAGCTGCCTCATCGTATCCATATTCAGGATACTTCAGCGATTGCCACGCTTTCGTTTCGTTCATCTGTTTTAAAACCGAAGTCGCTCGGATCCGCCGGCCAGAACATTGCCAAAGGGTAATGTTGTCGCAAGGTGGCGGCAATCCCCGCAAGGCATCCTGATCACGTTGAATCAATCAACGCTGTCGAATTTTCCGGCAGATTCATTCATTAAAAAATCAAAACACAAAGCTACCCATGAAACTCAAACTCACGATCAGCCTCCTCGCGATCTGCTTCACCGGTTTATACACCGCCCAAGCCGCAGAACCCGCAATCACCCCGGCTCAAAAAGAACATATTAAACAAGACCGAAAAGATATCGCCAAGGACAAGAAGGATATCGCCAAAGATCGGAAGGAGGTAAAAGTCGACAACGCAGCATTCAAAAAGGATCTCGAAGCAGTCAAAGCCGACAAAGCATTGGTCAAGCAGGACAAACAGGCTTTGGCCAAAGACAAAAAGGCCGGTGATGCCACGGCGGTCGCAGCCGACAAGGCAAAACTTGGCGCTGACATCGAAAGACTCAAAGCCGACGAAGCCACGCTCAAAGCCGCTGGCGGCGACCGCAAGGATGACGTAAAAGATCTGCACCAAGACGAGAAAGACCTGCATGAGGACAAGGGTGATCTGCGGAAGGACCGGAAGGACAAAGACGATCCAACCACTCCTCCTCCTGCTACACCCGCAACTCCCACCACCACAGGCTAAACCCTCCGATTAATCTTACACTGTTTGTTCAGGCTCACCTTCGCTACAATCGAAGCGTGAGCCTGTTTTGGGGGCGATATCCGAAACGGCAAATCCAGCCATGCACTTAAGAACCCGACTCTTCTGCACCATTTTAGGAGCGCTTCTTGCGTTCCCAACGTGCGCAGCATTGGCAGACGGAAATACACCCATCGCCGATTCACCACCTCCAGCCGTGCAGGATCCACTTGCCAGCTTTGATTCCTTCCTAAACGAACATTCAAGTATCGAGGCCCGCCTACGCGAATCTCCCGCGTTGCTTAACAACGAAGCCTTCCTAAAAAACCATCCACAACTCGCGGACTTTCTGGCGCAGTGCCCCACCCTAACGGCCGACCTAGCGGCGCATCCCCGCTGGTATATCCACCGTGAACTTACCCGCCAGTCCGTCGCTCCTGCGACCAGCGAACAACTTGCCGAATTTGATCAATTTCTGACCGACCATCCAGAGACCGAAAAGCAGCTCGAGGAACACCCTCAACTGCTACGACAAGCCGATTTCCTCAAAAGCCACACCGCGTTGCGCGACTTTATAAAAAAGCACCCTAACCTCAACCGACTGGTTAAACATAGGTCCGCAAACCCAGTCAAACAGCCCGAAAAGACACAACCTCGGTCAAGAACCAAGTCCTAGGAAATATTCCGGGGTAGGCGCAGTTGAAAAACCGATCCTTTTCCAATCGTCGAACTGACGTCCGCCCGACCTCCGTGTGCCTCGGCAATCGCTTTAACCAGACTCAGTCCAAGACCCATGCCAGGCGACGAACGGCTGCGCTCAACCCGATACAGCCGGTCCCAAATCCGCCCCAAATCCTCGAGCGCGATCCCCACGCCGTCATCCCGTACCTGAAAGAGAATGTTCTCTCCGGCCAGCTCTGCCGAAAGCAAAACCAATCCACCAGATCCAAGATATTTCAGCGCGTTATCCACCAAGTTGGCCAGCGCGCGCCGCAGCCGCACCGGGTCGCCCATAAAGACCAGCCCTTTCACAGCTTGGACTTCGAGTTTTGCACCTTTTTCTTCCGCCAGGAATTCATAAAGTTCGCCCACCTCGCCCAACAAGTCCGCTGCGTCAATCCTCGCCAATTTCAACCTCATCGCGCCAGCCTCGGCCTCGGCCACGTCGAGGAGTGTATCAAGCGTGGATTGTACCCGTTGCGACTCCTCCAGGCAATCGCCGAAAGCCGAGCGAGCCGCGCTCCCTGGCTCAGTTTTTTCCAACCCAGACTCCACCGCCATTTGCAATCGGGTCAATGGAGTCCGTAAATCGTGCGCAACATAATCGAGCGATTGCCGCAAGCGATCCACCAAGTGTTGCTGCCGCTCGAGGACCGCATTGAACGCTTCGGCGAGATTGCGCATTTCACCCGTCGCACGCGGAGGCGTAACGCGCGCGCCCCAATCGCCCGTCCGCACAATGTGACGCATCACCACCACCGTTCGGCGCAACGGCCTTAACGAAACAATCACCAGCAACACGGCACCCGCAACACCGGCCAGTACCAAAGGGCCAACCGCCGTTAAAAAAAGCCCTCGATACTTCGACTGAACCTCGGAAACCACACTGGAATAACGAGCGACCCAGGCCGTCTCGCCCGACCCCAACGCGATGAACGTTGCCGTCCATCCTTCCGTGGCCACCACGTTCCGTTTCTCACCCACAAACGATGAACGGAGCCTGCCCCACGGTGCTTCAGGTGTTTTGGCGGTGGCTCCATCAAAAACGACCGCTTGATCGACTGCCTCAATTCGTACCGCCAACTGTTCACCCGTAGCTGTTTCAATATCCTTAAACAAGTCGGCCAAACCGGCATCGCCAGCATCCTGCCAGGCCACCCGAACGTCCTCGCGCCGATCTAACACGAGAGCGGCCTCCTCTTGCGTCAGAGCGCGCTCCAGCAATTTCCCCGAACTGAAATAGAGCGCGATAACGGCAACCGCAAACAGCCCGCCAACACCAATGGCTAGGCGTAAACTGAACCTCCAGTCAGGTCGCTCAGTCGTTTCGGAGAACATAACCAAAACCACGCTCCGTATGTAGCAACTTAACCGCACCTTCGCGATCGAGCTTACCGCGCAAACGGCAGACGAGCACATCGACCACATTGGTCTGCGGATCAAAACCATAATCATAAACATGCTCCAATACCGCCGTTTTCGTGACCACGCGGCCGGCATTGCGCATCAAATATTCCAACAGCGCAAATTCCCGCGGCTGCAAAACCAACGTCTCCCCTCCTCGCATCGCCCGGCGCGCCAGCAAATCAACTTCGACATCGGCATAAACCAACCGAGTCATTTCAGGCTGCGCCGTGCTTCGCCGAACCAACGCCTGCACCCTGGCCAGAAGCTCAGTGAAGGAAAAGGGCTTCGTCAGATAGTCATCACCTCCCCGGCGCAGCCCGGCCACGCGGTCATCGACACTGCGCCGGGCACTCAAAATCAACACCGGCAGTTTCAAACCGAGCGAACGCATTTTACCGATCAACTCAAGACCGTCAAAGCCCGGCAACATCACATCAACCACGGCAACATCAAATGGCGTCACGCGTGCCACGGCGAGTGCGTCAGGCCCATTATCCACGGTGTCGACGGCAAACCCCGCTTCCCGCAAGCCCTTGGCCACAAAAGAAGAGATCTTATTGTCATCATCGACGACCAAGGCACGCATACTGTGAAAATTGGTAACCTGACGAAAAAGAGCGAGTCAGATTCGCTGCGAAGAGACTTCAAAACGACACTCGAAACCGAATACCAGCGCCAAAATCCGGTGCATAGCTGCTCACGCCGACGAGCGCGTGGAGATCAACATTCCACGAGTCCCCAAGATCCTGGCTTACACCCAGAGAAATTTCGCTATCGACCCCGGAGTGCTGACTCGATGGCCCAGAGGTTGAAAACATAAAATCAATATCCGTGCTGGTCGTAATCGAGTAAGTGCTGCCGATGCTAACGGAATAGTAGTCGCGCAACTCAGAGTCGGCCGGTTTCCCAACAAGGTTATATCCAATGCTCATGTAGGGCGTGAAATTGCCCATGATTT
>JAYTWC010000090.1:0-1687 GCA_043743635.1 Verrucomicrobiota bacterium
TGGGCGGCGCGTCGATGACGACGGAGCAAATCACGCGTTTGCTGGATGGTTTGCGCGAGGGCGAAGGCAGCGTGAAGCTGGGTTTGTCGGAGAAGATCAATTTTGAAGTGACGTTGCTCAAAGCCGTTGAAGCCAGCCGTGCGCGGGCGATCGACAGCTTGATCAAGGAACTTTCTGCGTTGGCCGACGGGATGCCGGAAAGCGTCGCGGCTGACAGCGAAAAAAAAAAGACCTAATTGCTGAGCTGGAAACGCGGTTGAACGCCGCGGTGGCAGCGTTTCCGCCGGAGATGAGAGGGCAGGCTGCGGAAGCGGGAGAGCAGAAGTCGGAGGGTGGTTACCGCAAGCCGATGGTTGGTGGTCCGAAGCCGGAGGGCGAAAAGCCTCAAACGAGAAACGGGCCGTCGGACGATATTGGCGAAGATGCTGAGGGAGCGACCACGATTGAGGGTGAGGCTGTTTCGAATAACGAAAACATGGCGCCTCCGGCGTCAGATGAAGAAGGTTACAACTGGCCGGAAGGCTCGGAAGTGGCGACCGAAGTTGCGGCGCAGGTAACGTCGGCTCCTGAAGCGGCGAATGCGCCGTTGCCGTCGCTGGACGAATTGGTGAAACGCATTCCGCCTGACGTGCGCGAGACGTTGGACGATCTTTTCCGGGTTAAGTTTGTTTCGGTTAAGCGTGTGTTGCCGACGTCGCTGAAATCCTGAACGCATTGCAGATGGATCGGTTCACTCGGTCCAGCTTGTGCCGCAGTCGCGGCGGCCGGCGATGCTTAAGAGGTAAAGATAGCCTTCGACGTTGAGGGTGTTGTGTGGCGGTTGCAGATGGATCGGCACGCGGGCATACATGCCGTGGGCGATGTCTTCAAGTTGGTCAAGGTGGACGAGGCTGGTGGAATCGACGCACCAGATTTCACCTTCGATGGAGCAACCGTTTTCGGTAACTTCTATCATGCCGGGGAAGCTGCCAAGGTAATAGAGTTTGTAGCGGGATTGAGTGCTGGCGTGCGCGACGAACTGCTGGTTGGCGAGTAGGCTGTGGTTGTTGAAGCCGCGTTTAAGCGAGCCGTAGACGAAGATGTTGTGCTTCATGATGTCCTCACAAGCGGCGGGAGTAGCAGGAAGCGTGCGGGATCAGGCAGATGGCGCGTGCGGGGTACCGACTTCGATCACGACGGCGGTGGTGTTGTCACGGCCGGATTCAGCGACGGATTCCTCGACGAGGGTGCGAGCGAGGTCGTGGAGGGGGATTTCGGAGCGCAACATTTCTTCGACGCGTTTGTCCCAGAGGCCGTCGGTGAGGCCATCGCTACAAATCAGGAAGCGATCGCCGGGCAGGCAGCTGACAGCGCCGATGTGCGGATCGATGATCTGGTTGCCGGCACCTAGGGATTGGTTAAGCGCGTTTCGTTGGGGATGGGTGCGGGCTTCGCGTTCGTTGAGCTTGCCCTTGCGGCGTTGCCAGCCGACGTGGGTGTGATCGTGGGTGAGCTGGGTGAAATTGCCTTTTGAAAGATAGTAGATGCGGCTGTCGCCGATGTGGCCGAAATACATCCAGCCAGGTGTGAACCAGCAGAGGCTGAGCGTGGCGCCCATGCCGGCGCATTCTTCGTAGCACTGGCCGAGTTTGATCATCTCGGCGTGGATCGCGGTAAACACTTCGGGGAGGATGTCGGAGAAATCACT
>JAYTWC010000091.1:0-2112 GCA_043743635.1 Verrucomicrobiota bacterium
CGTCGGCGGCGCACCGTTTTTCGTCAAGGCCGCGCGCGGCGCCACGCTGGTAACGGCCGACGATCAAATCCTTGTCGATTTCGTCTGTACCTGGGGCCCGGCCATCCATGGCCACAACCATCCGGTCATCCGTAAAGCCATCGCCACCGCGCTTGAAAACGGTACGAGCTTCGGCACGCCCAATCCGTATGAAATCGAAATGGCCGAACTCATCGTTAAGTTCGTGCCGTCGATCCAAAAGGTCCGCATGTGCAACAGTGGCACCGAGGCCACCATGTCAGCCATCCGCCTCGCCCGCGGCTTCACCAAGCGCGACAAGATCATCAAGTTCGCCGGTTGTTACCACGGACACTCCGATTCGTTGTTGATCAAAGCTGGTTCGGGTGCGCTTACCCACGGCAGCCCCGACAGCGCCGGCGTACCCGCCTCCTTTGCCCGCGAAACCGTAGTACTCCCCTACAACGACCGGGCAGCTCTCGAGGCCGCCTTCGTCGCCAACCCGAACCAGATCGCCTGCATTATCGTCGAGCCCTACTGCGGCAACGTTGGTTTTATCATGCCCGATGCCGGCTACCTCGCGTTTCTGCGCGAAATCACGGCGCGCTACGGCGCACTCCTCATCTTCGACGAAGTCATGACCGGCTTCCGCATCGCCCGCGGCGGCGTGCAGGAACGCGAGAGCATCGTTCCCGATTTGACTTGTCTCGGCAAAATCATCGGCGGCGGACTGCCGGTCGGTGCGTTCGGCGGACGTGCCGACATCATGGACCTCCTCGCGCCGCTCGGCCCTGTTTATCAAGCCGGCACGCTCAGTGGAAATCCGCTCGCCATGGCCGCCGGCATCGCCGCACTCCAACTCCTCGACAATGACGCCGTCTACCAGCAACTCGACGCCCTTGGACGCCAGATCCGCGATGCCGTGCTGACTGCCGCAAAAACCAAAGGCATCGCCGTGCAAGTGCCACAATGCGGCTCGATGTTCAGTATCTTCTTTACGGATACACCCGTCCGCGATTATTCGACGGCACTCAAAGGCGACGCCAAGATCTTCGGCCGGTTTTTCCGCCTTTGCCTCGACAACGGCGTGTACCTCGCCCCCAGCGCCTACGAAGCTGGCTTTCTCAGCACCGCGCACGACGGCCCCGCCATCGCCCGCGCCTGCGACGTCATGGCCAACGCCATCCAGGCCCTTTGACCCACGAAAATCAACCGCGGCCGCACATCCAAACCCGGGTAATGATGACGCCAAGAGTAACCTATTAGGTTACTCTCACCTGGTGAGGGTGGATGAAAAATCAGGTTTTGAACGGGGCGTTTCAGCGCAGGCTTGAACTCGCAGGCACTTCACCCTGACGATTCCCTGTGGTTCACTTTCCTTCCGTCGCCGTCATTGATATCGGTAGCAACTCGATCAAGATCCTCGTCGCTCAGCGCACGAGCGAGAGCAAGCTGACTTCACTCTTCTACAAGACGCTCGATGCTCGAATCAGCGCAGGAATTAGCAAAACCGAACCACGGCTCAGCGACGAAGGTATGGCCCGCGGTCTCGCCGCGATCAAAGAACTACTCGTCGATGCCGCAACGTACACGCCGACTAAAACCATTCTCGTCGCCACCAGCGCCGTGCGCGACGCCGTCAATGGCGCAGATTTCCGCTCGCTCATCTTCACCGAAACGGGCTACGGCATGCGCATTCTCAGTGGCGACGAAGAAGCCAACCTCATCGGCCGCGGACTGACCTGCGATCCCGCATTGAAAAATCTGCAAGACTTTTATCTATTCGATCTCGGCGGAGGGAGTCTCGAATGCCTTTCGTTTCACGAACGAACCATCAAACAAGCGCTCAGCCTTCAACTCGGCTGCGTGCGCCTGACAGAACGTTGCGTGGCCGATCCTAAAAAACCGTTCACCACTGAATCGAACCTCCGTGTGCGCGAACTAACCTGCGAGCATCTTACGAAAAACGGTTTCACCTTCGACCTGCCTGCCAACGCCACCGCCATCGGCACCGGAGGCACGCTCACCACCGCCCGCGCAATCCTAGCTGCTCGCGATGGGAAAACATTCGAAACCGTCGGCAGCGTTGTCACCATTTCTCAACTACGTGAGTTA
>JAYTWC010000092.1:0-1843 GCA_043743635.1 Verrucomicrobiota bacterium
CAAAGATCTCATCCGCTCCCTCCTCAGCGAGAACATCGAACTCGACGTCCAACTCAGTCAACAACCAGCCACCATCGAGGCCGACCGCAACCAGATCGAGCAGGTCATCATTAACCTCGCCATCAACGCCCGCGACGCCATGCCCCAGGGCGGCCGCCTCACTATTCAGCTCGAAAGTCGAGCCCTCGACACAGAGCAAAGCGGCGAACTTGCCGCCGGCCACTATGCCGTCTTATCGGTTATCGACACCGGCACCGGCATGAGCGAAGAAGTCCAGGCCAAGATCTTCCAACCTTTCTTTACCACTAAACCCAAGGGCCGCGGCACCGGCCTCGGCCTCGCCACTTGCATCGTTGTCATCAAGCACTACCAGGGAGCCATCCAGTTTGAAAGCCAGGTTGGCCGCGGCACCGCCTTTAAGGTTCTTATCCCCCAGGTCGATCCACCCGCACTCAACCTCAATTTCTCCTTCGACGACGAACCCGGCGCCGGTACCGAAACAATCCTTATCGTCGAAGACGACGAAGCCATCCGCACAGTCACGGCAGCCATCCTTCGCGCTCTCGGCTACCAAGTCTACCCGATGGCCAGCAGCGTCGAAGCCCTGGAAATGTTTTCCGGCCCCAACGCCCCGCCGTTCGACCTTCTCCTCAGCGACATCGTCATGCCCGCCATGGGCGGCCGCGAACTTGCCGATCGACTCCGTGCCGCCAAAATCGGCCTTCGCGTCCTCTTCATGTCCGGCTATGTCGATGACCCCGTCATTCTTAAAGCGGTGCAAGACGCCGCCGTTCCCTTCCTCGAAAAACCATTCACCCGCGAGTCGCTGGCCAAAAAAGTCCGCGACACCCTCGACGCCCCGCCACCGAGTCCGGTGAAATGCTAAGCTCTGTTCGAAGAATCTGCCTCCCGATAAAAACGGCCCAAAACCGGAAAGCCTCCAACTGACCGAATTCGTTGCTCAACCGTTTTTCCTTCACCGAAAAGATCCTCTTCGTCACTTTGCATCTTTTCCCATGCTCCACCACACCCGCATTCGCATCACAGTCGCCACTGCGATTGCTGCCGTTTTCCTAAGTCTCGCTGCCCAAGCGGGAGAAACCTACCGCAACCGCGACAACCCTAACCGTGAGGACGACGGCGAAGGCACCTACCCGATCCCGTACCAACTCCCGACCGTCGCCGAGATCACCGAACAACTCCAGCGCGTCCACGGCTACCTCGACCGCAACGTCCCCATCAGCGTGATCGACACCAAGACCCACCAACCGATCACCGATTTCACCAACCCAACCGCCACCGCCACGCTTGCCCGCACCGACACCGACTTCAACATGCTCGCCTACGAGATGGGCGTCGTCTACTCGGGCATGCTCAAAGCCTCCGCCGTTACCGGCGACCCACGCTTCAACGAATTCACCCGCGCACGCTTCCAATTCATCGCCGACAAGACGCCCTACTTCCGCGCCCAAGACGAAAAATTTCACCTCGGCCGGCGTAATTCCTTCCGCGGCGTGCTCGAACCCCTCGCACTCGACGACTGCGGCGCCATGCTCGCCTCCGTGATTCGCGCCCGCCGCGCCAAAGTCGGTCCCGACCTCCAACCCCTCATCACCACCTGGAGCGACTACATCGCCCACGGTCAATTCCGACTCGCCGACGGCACCCTCGCCCGCCAGCGCCCGCAAGCCCAGTCACTTTGGTCAGACGATTTCTACATGAGTGTGCCCGCCCTCGCCGAAATGGGCCGCCTAACTGGGGATAATAAATGGTTCGATGATGCTGTGAAAAATGTTCTCCAGATGTCCGACCGACTCTTCAATAAACAACTCGGCATCTACAC
>JAYTWC010000093.1:0-8785 GCA_043743635.1 Verrucomicrobiota bacterium
GCGCGGAAGTCGTCGTTGCCGACGAAGCTTTTGATCTGGAAGCGTCGGTAGTGGTTTTTGTCGGGTCGGCCGTTGGCGAAATGAACCATTGAAGCCACCACAAACGTGCCGGAGATGTGCGAGATGTCGAAGCACTCCATGTGGGCGGGCGGAGCTTTTAGGCCGAGGGCGTCTTTGAGGGCGGCGAGTCCATCGTCGGTGGCGGAAGGGAGCGGACGTTCGCGTTCGAAGCGGCGGGTTTTGGCGAGAGTTTTCTCGAGAGCGAAGACGACATCGCGTAGTTCGGCGGCTTTTTCGAAGTGCTGTTTTTCTGAGGCGGTCAGCATTTCGGCGCGGAGGAGTTCGAGCCATTCGTGGGCTTTGCCTTCAAGGAAGGCGCAGGCGTCTTCGGCGCGTTTTTTGTAGTCCTCAGCGGTGGTTTCGTTGGCGAAGCCGTAGAGTTCCTGGCGCACGTCGTTGTAGAGCTGCCAGCGGCCGTCGGGGAGTTTTTGTGGTGTGGCGTCGGAGAGGAGAATGCCGAACTGGCGGCGCATTTGCGCGAGCGTTTTTCGGAGCAGGCCGGAGTGAGGGAAAGGGCCGAAGTAGCGGGAGCGATCCTCTTTTCGGATACGGGTGAGGCGGAAGCGCGGGAGTTCTTCGTGCAGGTCGACACGGACGAGCAGGAACCGTTTATCATCGGTAAAGTCCGTGTTGTATTTGGGTTTCCACTGTTTGATCAGGCGACCTTCGAGGAGCAGGGCTTCGGGCTCGGATTTGACCTCGATGGTTTCGAAATCGACGATCATTTCGATCAGCGCGCGAATTTTTGGGTGCAGCGTCAGACTGCGTGCGGGCTGGAAGTAGGTGGAGACCCGTTTCTTCAGGTTTTTGGCCTTGCCGACGTAAATGATTCCCCCGAGGCGGTCTTTCATCAGATATACGCCAGGTTTGTCCGGGAGGCGACGGACTTTTTCCTTGAGGGTGAGCGGTTCACCACGATCTGGCTCGATAGCTGGCATTTTTAAGACATTAACCTATTTTTCTTTCCAGCAAAGTATGGTTTCAACGGATACGACTACAGCCGAAGGGCGTGCCCCGGTCATTAACAAACGTTACGAGTTGCTCACTTTGGGCGACGAGCTGCTGCTCGGCCTGACGACGAATACGCACTTGAGTTTTCTTGGCTCGCAGCTGGGTCGACGGGGCGTGCTTCTCCAGCGAAACGTCACGATTACGGATGAGGCGGAGGCGATTAAAAAGCAATTTGCGGAGAGCTGGGCGACGGCGGACGTGGTGATCACCACGGGCGGGCTGGGGCCAACGTGCGACGACCGCACGCGCGAAGTGATCGCGGACGCGCTGGGTCAAAAGCTGGTGCTCGATCCGGTGGTACAGCGTGAGATCGAGGAATTATTCACGCGGCTGGGTCGCACGATGACGCCGAACAATCTCAAGCAGGCTTATCGGCCGGAGCGTGCGGTGGTGTTGCACAATCCGAACGGCACGGCGCCGGGGCTTTGGGTGGAGCAGGAAGGCAAGGTGCTCGTGATGCTGCCAGGGCCGCCGCACGAAATGCAGCCGATGTTTCTCGATCAGGTGGTGCCTCGGTTGGTTGGGCTTGGGTTGTTGCTGGAGCGCGAGGCTTACGTACAGATCCGCACGGCGGGCGTGGGTGAGTCGGCGCTGGAAACGAAGCTGCAGCCGATTTTTGATGGTTGTGGCGAGGTGTTGAGCGTGGCGTTTTGCGCGCATCAAGGTCAGGTGGACTGCCGGTTGAGTTCGCCGTCGGGGGCGTTGTCGTTCGCGAAGCTGGAGGAGTCGGCGCGTGAATGCGCGCGGCTGCTGGGCGAGGATCTGGTATGTTTTGGGCACGATTCACTGGCGAAGGTCGTGGCGGATTTGTTGCGCGCGCAGGAAAAAATGCTGGCGGTGGCGGAGACGGCGACGGGTGGATTGCTGGCGCACGCGTTCACGAATATCGCGGGAGCGAGCAAGTTTTTTGCAGGCGGATGCGTTTGTTATAGCAATGAATCCAAGATCCAGCTGCTGGATGTGCCCGAGTGCATTTTAGAGCAGCACGGTGCGGTGAGCGCGGAGAATACTGTGGCGATGGCGACCGGTGCGGCAGAGCGCATGGGGTCGGATTATGCGCTGGCGGTGACGGGTTTTTTTGGTTCGTGCTGTGGTACGGCGGAGAGTCCGGTGGGAACGGTTTTTATCGCGCTTTATTCGCCGCAGGGCGTGTGGTCGAAGAAGTTGAGTTATCCGGGGCCGCGGCCGGCGGCGCAGGCGCGGGCGGTGAATGCCGCGTTGGACTGGTTGCGGCGGGAGTTGTTGCGGGTCGGGCGCGGGCAATAAAAAAAGCGCGGCGTTTTTGACGCCGCGCTTGAAGTGGAGCAGGCTTATTGCCTGGTTCGGCTTATTCCTGTTTTTTGCGGGAGAGGAAGAGCATCACGCCGCCGAAAACGGCGATGACAGCGCCCCAGCCGGTGTTGATGTTGATGCCGAGGGAGTGCGTGGTGTAGATCGCCGGATCGGCGGTGAAACCATGGACAACCAGGATGGCGCCGATGATGACGAAGAGCAGACCCATGGGGAGACGGACGTCGAGATTCATGATATTAGGAGGGTCGAAGGGTTACCAGAAGAGGACGTTGAGAACGAGGGCACCGGCAAGAACGATCGCGCCGAGGGTGGCGGGGCGCGAGTACCACGGGGCGCCTTCGTCTTTGGTTTTCGGGGTGAGTGAATAAACGAGGCCGCGGAGTTCGTCGTCGGTTTTGTTGGCTTTGGTGGCGAGCGAGATGACGACGGCGGTGACGAAACAGCCCGTGAAGGCGAAGATCGCCATCCAAAAGCTTTGCGCCATTGAACTCGTGAACGTGTGTTGGACGCTTATCCAACCGCCCTTGATGAGGCTGGGGGTGGTGTCAACGGTGGGCACCGTCAGCCCATGGAAGAACATTGCGGAAACAGTGCCAGTGATCAGACCGTAAAAGGCGCCGTTGCCCGTGCTGCGGCGCCAGAACATACCAAGGAGGAAGGTGGCAAAGAGCGGGGCGTTGACGAAACCGAACACCAGTTGGAGCATGTCCATGATGTTGTTAAACTTTGTCGCAGCGAAGGCGCAGCCTGCGCTGATCAGGAGGCCGACAACTGTGGTAATGCGGCCCATGCGCACGAGGTCGGCATCGGAGGCCTTCGGGTTGATGTGATTGTGATACAGGTCGTAGGTCCAGACCGTGTTGAAGGCGGTGACATTGCCCGCCATACCGGACATGAAAGACGCCATGAGGGCGGTGAGGCCGAGGCCGAGCATACCGGTGGGGAAATATTTCGCGAGCAGAGCGGGGATAACCATGTTGAAATTGGTTTCGCCGCCGGGTGTGGTGGGAAGGTGGATGGAGTCGCCGCCTTGCTGGATGAGGGCGATCGCGATCATGCCGGGCAAAATCACGAGTGCGGGAAAGAGCATCTTCGGGATCGCCGCGATGATGGGCGTGCGGCGCGCGGAGTTCATGTTCTTCGCGGCCATGGCGCGCTGAATCACGAGGAAGTCGGTGCACCAATAACCAAATGAAAGAACAAAGCCGAGGCCCATCGCGAGGCCGAACCACTCAACCCCCATCGGGTTGCCGGTGGCGGTGCCCATATGGGCCCACGAGTGCGACCAGGCTCCGGGCATGCCCTGGGCATCCGAGTAGAGGCCGAGCTTGGTCATGAGGCCGTCCCAGCCGCCGACGTCTTTAAGGCCGAGGAAGACGAGTGGAGCGAAACCGAGCACGATCAGGAAAAACTGAATGACTTCGTTGTAGATTGCTGAAGTGAGCCCGCCCGTGTAAATGTAGACGAGGACGATAACACCAGACAATGTGATGCACAGCCAGTAGTTCCACCCGAGGATGGCATTGAGCAGCAGGGCGAGCGCGTGCATCGAAATGCCGGACGAGAGGACGGTCATCACGGCGAACGTGAGCGCGTTGAAGGTGCGGGTCTTTTCGTCGAAGCGCAGTTTTAAGTATTCGGGGACCGAGCGGGCCTTCGAGCCGTAGTAAAACGGCATCATGAAGATACCGACAAACACCATGGCGGGGATGGCGCCGATCCAGTAGAAGTGGCTGGTTGAGATGCCGTATTTGGCGCCCGAGGCGGCCATGCCCATGACTTCTTGAGCGCCGAGATTGGCACCGATGAAGCCGAGAGCGCAGATCCACGCTGGGAGCGAACGACCGGATTCAAAATAATCCGAACTGGTTTTTAGGTAGCGCTTCAACACCCAGCCGATGCCGATGACGAAGGCGAAGTAGATGGCGAGGATCGCATAATCGACCGGCGCGAGTTTGAGGAGGATCGAGCTGGCGGTGCCTGATGGAGCCGCGCTCGCAGCGTTGGCGAGAACAAGATTACAGAGATGCACGAGGATGGGGGATTGTGATCAAACCGGCTAAAGGCCGTCCGGGTGTTCTACCGATTGGAGCGGCGGCAGAAAGCACAAATTTCCAAGATTTTGCGTACAGTCATTAAGAACGCTGTCGCTCCGGCTTGAAGGATCGGTGTTGTGCCAATTGTTCGGCTGCGCTTGACCCATCTGGTGCCATGAACGTCAATCCCCGCGTTGTTATGCAAAAAGCCGCCGTCAAACGCACCGTCGATATGCAGATCATCGCCGATTGGGTTGAACCCAAGTCGCGCGTGCTCGATCTGGGCTGCGGTCGTGGTGTGCTGCTTGAACTGTTGGCGCAGACGAAGGACGTCTTTGCGGTCGGCGTGGATATGCAGTTTGAGAAAATTTCCGCCTGCGTACGGCGCGGCATCACGGCGTATCAAGGCGACATGATGACGTTTATGCGGACGTTTCCCGACGCTCATTTTGACCGGGTGATTTGCTCTCGCACCCTCGAGGAAGTGGGTGATCCGGCGGCAGTGATCGCTGAGGCGTTGCGCGTGGCAAAGGCGGTGACGGTTGGTTTTGTGAACCACGGCTATTGGAAAAACCGCGTGGCTGCGCTGCGGCACGGTCGCAAGCCGCGCAATGCCGTGTATACGACCGAATGGTTCGAGAGCCGTCCGGCGAATCCGCTGAGCGTGGCGGATTTCGAACATTTTCTTGCCGCCAAAAATATCCGTGCGGTCCGGCGGGCGTTGCTGCGCGGCGACTGGAAAACGACTTGCGCGTTTCGGCCAAATCTTTTTGCCGGCTACGCGCTGTACGATCTGACGAAGTGAGCGTGAGGCTTGTTTCGCGTAATGATGGCGAGCAAGCTGACCGGTTAGGTTATTTAGCTCTGGCTTTAAAGGCTTCGATCACGCGAATCACGGTCGGGCTCGGGTTCTTTTTGGTGATGAAGCAAAGACTTTGAGGAATTTGGAAGCCATCGATGACCTTAACTGATCCATTGAGGTAAAAATCGCCGGTGGGCCCGAAGGCCGATTCGACATCAGCGACATTGGTCACGATCAACCGCGCGTTGTCCACGAAGGTGAGGCCGCGGGTGGTAAGTGCGTCATCTTTCAACAGGTTCTTTTTTAAGAGGCCGTAATTGCCCGATGCTTCGCGTTCGTAGTAGATGGCAATCGGGCTGTCGGGTCCGCCCACTTCCTTCCATTTCTTAATCTGACCGGTCAGAATTCCTTTGATCTGTGCCTCGGTCAGGGAAGAAACGGGGTTGGATTTGTGGCAGATGAAAACCAAATGGGTGGTCTTGAGAAAGTATTCCTGGAAGTCGGCCGGGTTGAACGGCGTTCCTTTTTTTGCGGCGACCGCCGCGAGGCCGGCCACGGTGTCGGTCGACATGGCGATGTCGATTTGATCGGCTTGAAGGGCGGCAAAGCCCGTGCCGGTGGTTGAGCCGATGGCGTTGATGGCGGTCTGGGTTTCTTTGGCAACATCGTCTTTTTTGCTTTTGACGACAGAGAGAAAAACCGTGGTTGCACCAGCCATTTTGATTTCAACCGTTTCGTTGGCGGAAGCGATGAGTGGAAGAACGAGGGAGAGCAAGAAACGAAGGCGCATGGAGCTTTTATCGGTTGTATATTTAGAAGGTTTAGGAGGACTTTTGGTGAAAATGGGACAAAGGGGGCGCTTTTGCAGCCGGTTTGAATCTGGAAACCCATGAAGGGATTCGTGCCTCTTGTTGTATCGGCATTCTTTCTTGCCCGTGTGGCGATCGGGCGCTGTCGCACGGGGCGTGTCCTTCGGATGTGCGATATCGTGCTCGCATACGGCGGAGGCTTCAATTGGGTTTGCCGGAGCAAAACGGGTATTTGAACGATATAATGATGGAAACTGCTTTTTGGAATAATCGCTACGCGGGACAGGATTTTGTTTTTGGCACCGCGCCGAATGAATTTCTGGCGGGGATGACGTCGCGCATTCCGCTTGGCCCTGTGCTTTGTCTTGGCGAAGGAGAGGGACGCAACGCCGCACATCTGGCTGCGCTCGGTTATGCGGTGACGGCGGTTGATCAATCCGAGGTCGGCCTCGTCAAGGCACGGCAGCTGGCGAAAGCGCGTGGATTGAAGATCGAGACGGTGGTCGCGGATCTGGCGACCCATGAAATAGAACCAGGGAAGTGGTTCGGTATCGTTTCGATCTTTCTCCATTTACCAAGAGAGCTACGTCGCCGGGTGCATGCGTCAGTTGTTCGCGGCTTGGCGCCGGGCGGTGTGTATTTGCTCGAAGCGTACACGCCCGCACAACTGGCGTTCAGCACGGGCGGTCCGAAAACGGCCGACCTTTTAATGACGCTTCCCTTGCTGCGCGAAGAGCTTGCCGGTATCGAAATGATCGTTGGCCGAGAAATCGAGCGCGAGGTCATTGAAGGCAGCGGGCACACCGGGCGAGCGGCGGTTGTGCAAGTGGTAGCGCGTAAACCGATCAGCTAACTAATCCTTTAGGGAAACTCCTGGCGTATGCTGGCGTTGGTTTGAATGCAGGCCTCGGGGAATTCATCCCACAACCGGCGAATGGCGTGTAGGCCGGTGCAGTGGCAGAAGCCCATTTTTTTCGGCTGGCAGGCGTGTAATGCACGGACGGTTTCGTCGATGCGGCGCGCGTTGGCGTTTTCCAAATGCAACCCGCCGTAGGTGGCGCGCACGGGTGCGTTGTTGGTCAGGCGTGCGATGTGGCGCAGGGTGTTGACCGCTCCTGCGTGGGCGCAGCCGAAGACCACGACTGTACCTTTAGGCGTGGTTATGAAAACCGACTGGTCGTCGAGCAGCGGATCGGGCTGCGACATTGTTTCATCGAGGAAGAATGGCCCGCCGGTGTCTTCGAAATCGGTTTCGCGCGGCACCTCGCCGGTCATCCATACGCCGGGCACGACTTCGACGGGCTCGCGTGTGGCGACGACGCGCCGACCGCTGGCGCGAAACGCTTCTGTCTCCACAAAGTCGATACTGATACGCCGTCCGCGGGGGTTGCGATCCGAGCCGGTAAACTTTCGTTCGATCGCGCGCGGATGCAGATAAAGGATGGCTTGCGGGGCGAGTGCGAGGGCCGCCTCCAGTCCGCCCACGTGATCGGTGTGGCCGTGGCTGAGCACGATGGCGTCGGCGCGCGAGAGATCGATGCCGAGCCGCTTGGCGTTGTGCGTGAGCGCCATGCCTTGGCCGGTGTCGAAGAGCACGCGATGGGAACCAGTATCAATCCACCAGGCGAGCCCGTGCTCGCCGAGCACGCCCATGCCGCGCGCGGTGTTTTCGACCAGAAGGGTAAGGGTGGTCATGGTTGTTGTGATCGGTTTGGGTTAGCTCGAAACACGGCGTCCGAGGCGTTGGGCTTCGGCATCGGTTACGTCGTCGGTCCAGCCGCCGCGCGGATTTTCTACTGTGTCGAAGCGCGGTGAATACGGTTTGAGGTCGATCAGCGGTGTGCCGTCGAGGATGTCCACGCCGACGAGATGAAGGACGTTACCCTCGCGGCGTAGCAGACGCACAAGGCTCATCCCGATGGGATTTGGACGGCAAGGCGCGCGGGTGGCAAAGATGCCGTGCTCGATGTCTTGAAGAAATGGTTTTACCCGCAACTGGGCGGCGAGCGCACGATGTAGGTGGTAGATCAGGTAAACGTGAGAGAAGCCTTCGATGTCGGTCAGGCCTTCGGCGAACTCCGGCAGAATTTCTGCGCGACCTAGACAGTCCTTGGCATAAATTGGCTGGATAGGTGTGGCGGTCGGTTCGGTGTGCGGGCTGCGAATCCAGCCGATCGGGCGGAAGGTTATTTCACCAGCGTTCATTGGATGCAGCACGGGCTTGATTGGCGAGGAGGTCAACCTTCGCGACAGGAAGCGGAGGAAAATAGCGTCTTGTTATTTCGCAAAAATGCGAAATAGTCATCTCATGACCAAAGCGAATGTGAGCCAACGCAAGCATCGAGCCGCCGTATTCAAGGCGCTTGGCCATCCGGCGCGTTTGCAGATGGTCGAGGCGTTGCGGGGAGGTGAACGTTGCGTGTGTGAATTAGTTGAGGGTTCCGAAGGTGGTTGGTCCACGGTCTCGCGTCACCTGTCGGTTTTAAAGGCGGCCGGTATCCTCGAAGACGAAAAGCGCGGCTTGCAGGTTTATTACAAACTCGCGCTGCCCTGTGTCGGCACGTTTCTCGATTGTCTCGCGGGTGAGGGCGAGGTATCGGTCGGCAAAGCTAAATCCAAGAACTGCGGATGCTGATGAAGCCCCGGTTTTGCATTAAATCGTTAGTTCGGCTTGTGGCTGTGGTTTTGATCTTGGCCGGTTGGTGGGTGCTCTACCGCAAATTGGAAGAACTCGCGGGGTGGCTGACCTACTCGGTTGCCGGGATGACGCGTGG
>JAYTWC010000094.1:0-7242 GCA_043743635.1 Verrucomicrobiota bacterium
GAAGCGATTGAGGTTCTGGGCTCGGACCGCATCCAGCATGGCGTGCGGGCGATCGAAGATCCGGCGGTGGTGGCCTTGGCGGTGGCGCGTGGAGTGACATTTGATGTTTGTCCGATCAGTAATGTGAAGCTCGGCGTATATCCCTCGTTGGCTGAACATCCACTGCGACGTTTGATGCAGGCGGGCGTGCGTTGCACGGTGAGCACCGACGATCCACTTGTTTTCGCTAATTCGTTAAGTGAGGAGTATCTGGCGCTCGCCGAGGAGTTGTCTTTCAGTCGGCAGGAGCTGGCCAGCGTTTGTCGAAACGGATGGGAAGTTGCGAGTGTTGCGCCGGCGGTTAAAAAGCAGGTCATGGCCAGCATCGACCAGTTGCTGACGGCCAATTAGCTTCATCTTGCGGCCGATCGATTGGAAATTTCAGAAACGTTTCCAATCGCCGAGATTTCGATGGATCCTTTGATATCCTGTAATAAGGTGAACCTGTTTTCGTTTAACCCATTAATCGCATGTTTCCATTATTCCTTGGTTCTTTGCTCGTTCTCGGCGGTTTGGTCGCCTTTGTTGTACGCTATTCGTCTCAATCGGCGGTGACGCGTGCCACGGCGGCCACGGTTGCCTTCGCCATGGTTTTGGGCGGTGTGGGTATCTTCATTCTCGCCTCGGCGGTCAGTATTTCCTCCGACCAAACGGGTGTGGTTATTCGCACCCTTGGTGCGGACCTTCCGGCTGGACATATCGTGGCGGTGGCCGGCGAAAAAGGCCCGCAGGCGAAGGTGCTCGGGCCGGGCTGGCATTTCGGTTACTGGCCTTGGTCCTATGAAGTGGAAAAAGTCGGCACGGTTCTTGTGCCTAACGGGCAGATCGGTGTTGTGACCGCGCAGGATGGCAAGGTTTTGCCGGGCGGCACTGTATTTGCCCCGGCCTGGAAATCCGCAGACGACATGCTGGATGCTACAAAGTTTCTGGCGGACAGCACCGGCTATCGTGGACCGCAGTTGACGATTCTTACGCCGGGTAACTACCGAATCAATCCGCGTCTTTTTAGGGTTGAAATGCGTCCGGTTACGCTTGTGGCGGCTGGCGAGGTTGCGGTGGTCAAAGCCAATGCTGGCGAGGTTTATACGGGCACAGACAAAATCGTTGTGAACGGCGTTGATATTGTGCCCCAGACTTATCGTGGTATTTGGCACAAGCCGTTGTCGCCCGGAGCCTATAACCTTCATCCAGAGGCTTATCAGGTGATCAAAGTAAAGACCACGCAACGCGTTTACACTTACCAGCGCGTGGATCGTTCCGCTCAAACGAACCCCTCTAACAAGCGCGGCCAGAATCATACCGGTTCTGATTATTCAATCAGCGTGCGCTCGAAAGATGGTTTCACTTTTCCGGTGGACGTGCGTCTTTCATTGTCCGTCGCTGCTGAGAATGCACCTTACCTCGTAGCGCTGCTCGGCGATCCGGATCGTATCGTCAAAGATGAGCAAGAAGACGAGGAGCTCGAAATTTTGGAGGCGCGGCTTGTGTTGCCCACGGCTCGCGCGGCGTTGCGCAATGTTGCCGAAACACTCGGTGCGCTCGAATACGTTGCGAGCCGCAGCCGCGTTGAAACGATGACCGCCAAGCTGGTTGAAAGCGAATTTCATCCTTACAATCTCACGTTTCTCGGCGCTTTCATCGGAGCCATCGGACTCGATTCAACCGAGGCGGGCCAAAAACTTCTCCTGACGCAAACCGACAAGGAAGTGGCGAGCAACCAGCGTGCGACTTACCAGCAGCAGCAACAGGCCGAGGTAGCGCGTCAGCAATTTATTCGTTCGCGCGAAGAGGCGGATCAACAGACGCAGCTCGTTCAGGCTGAGTTCGCGGTTAAGACGGCAGGGGAGCGCGCCAAGGCCCAAATCGAAACCGCCAAAGGCGAAGGCGAGCGCATCCGCATCACGGCTGAAGCGCGCAAGCAGAGCTACGATCTCCTCGCCGCCGCGATCGGCAAGGAAGGCGTGACGTTGCTCGAAAGCCTTCGGTTGGTGCAGGAAGGCGCAATACGCATTACGCCGGATATTTTGGTTCAAGGCTCGGCTGGCGAGCACGGCATTAATGACGCGCTCGCGGCCACGATCCTTCGCCAGCAGAGTCAGAAACCTGCCAGCAAATAGTCCCTACCCACGAACCATCTGATGTCTTCTTTCTCATATATCGTGCCGTTCGGTGTGCGCCGCGCACGTGCCGACAAATTGTTGGCGAGTGCATTTCCCGATCATAGCCGCGTCGCGTTGCAGCGTTCGTTTGATGCGGGACTTGTGCTGCTCGCAGGCAAACCCATCAAACGCGATCAATCGGTCTCAACTGACGATGTAGTTGAGTTTTCGATACCGGACGTGAAACCTTCGGAATTGAAGGCGGTTGATATTCCGCTCGATATTCTTTTTGAGGATAAACACCTGCTCGCGCTCAACAAAGCCGCAGGCATGATCGTGCATCCAGGTGCGGGCACCGGGGAAGATACGCTCGTGCATGCGCTGCTCTCACATTGCGCGGGCGAGTTGAGCGGCATTGGCGGTGTTGAGCGGCCAGGCATCGTTCATCGGTTGGATCGTGAAACTTCGGGTGTGATGCTCGTGGCAAAAACGGATGCGGCACATCGCGGTTTGTCGGAACAGTTTTCAGAACGGTCGCTGCAAAAGGAATACGTGGCGCTTGTCGCCGGTGGGCCGGATCTTTTGAGCGGCAGCATTAAAAAGCCGATTGGTCGCAATCCGAATCACCGTCACAAGATGGCGGTGGTGGAAGACGGTCCGGGCGGGCGTGATGCGCATACCGATTGGGAGGTGATCGAGAAGTTCGGCAAAATTGCGACGCTCGTCCGCTGCCTGATTCACACGGGGCGCACGCACCAGATCCGCGTTCACATGAAGGCACTGGGGCATATTTTGCTGGGAGACGTTGTTTATGGTTGGAAGCCGGATCCGCGTTTGTCGAAACAACCCAACCGCGTCATGTTGCACGCTGAACATCTCGTTGTGACGCATCCGATCACGGGCAAGAAGTTGGATCTACGCGCACCGTTGCCAAAGGATTTCAAGGCAATGATCGCGACGTTGAAGAAAGCCACCAAACCAGCGAAGCCCGCCAAAGCGGCAAAGGTCTAAACGTGTGCCTTGCGTCAGCCAGCCTGAATCCAAGCCACCAGAGCGGGTGGCAAGGTGGTGCGTTCTCGTGAGTCTGAGCTGATGCAGATGTGTGACGTGCGCACGTGACCGGCGAGTTTTTCGGACGTGCCAAGCCGGGTGATGTCGTACTCGATTGCGAAGGAGTTTTCGGTCAGCAGGCTGGGCGTGAGTGTGACGCGGATTTTGTCACCGCAATAAAGCGGGCGGAGGTAGTCGGCGGCGCTTTTGGAAATAGGGATGATCACGCTGGTGTCGGCGAAAAACGTGCGCACGGGTAGGCCGGCGGCTGCGAGCGCCTCTTCGTAGGCTTCGTGGCAGATGGCCAGATAGTTCGCGAAAAACACCACGCCAGCGGCGTCAGTGTCGGAGAAATGGATGGTCCGTTCGTAGGAGAAGGGCACGGTGGAAGCGATTGCGCTCAGTATGGGCGAATTTGGGCCGAACAGTAAGGAAAAAGTTTCAAGAGCTCCCAACTTGGGCTATATTTCTACGCTGTGATTAAAAATGAGATCGCTGACGTTCTGAACGAGATTGCCGTGTTGCTCGATTTGAGGGGCGAAAATCCTTTCAAAATCCGCGCCTATCAATCCGGTGCTCGCGTGCTTGAGAGTCTGGAGGAAGACCTTGGAAAAATCATTGCGGAGGATCGGCTCGCCTCGATCAAAGGAATCGGCGAAGCGTTGGTGAAAAAGATAACCGAACTGCACGCTACCGGCGAATTGAAGTTTTTGAATGAATTGCGGGCATCGGTTGCGCCCGGCTTGGTTGAGATGCTGGAGATTCCCGGGCTCGGCCCGAAAAAGATCAAGGCGCTCGCCACCAAACTGGGTATCGACAGTATTGCGGCGTTGGCTAAGGCGTGCGAAGACGGGCGCGTGGCGGAGCTTGCTGGTTTTGGCGATAAAACGCAGGAGAAACTGCTTGCGGGTATTAAAAACCGTGAAGCCTACGGCAAACGCCATCTATGGTGGGAGGCGTTCGCTGTGGCTGGGCCGATTTTGGAGGGATTGCGTGGGTTGCCTCAGGTTTTGCGAGCGGAACACGCCGGAAGTTTGCGGCGAAAAATGGAGACGGTCGGCGATCTCGATTTTATCGTGGCGGCGGAGGATGTTGCGCCCGTGGTCGAATGGTTCGTGACGCGGTCCGGGGTCAAGGAAATCACCGCGCGCGGTGAAACCAAGGCCAGTGTACGCTATGAGAGCGGCTTGCAAGCTGATCTACGAATTGTACCTGTGGAACAGTTCGTTTTTGCGTTACATCATTTTACTGGTTCGAAAGAGCACAACGTGCAGATGCGTCAGCGGGCTCTTGCGCGCGGGCTCAGTATGAGCGAATGGGGAATTGTGCCGGCTGAGGGGGAGGGCACGGCGAAGGATAAGGCGAGCCGTCATGCGGGGCTGCAGGCGGCGACCGAAGAGGAGATTTTCTCGACGCTCGGATTACGCTATATTCCGCCCGAGTTGCGCGAAGGGCTGGGCGAAATCGCCGAGGCGGAGAACACTGATCTACCGCATTTGATTGAGCTGCACGATTTGCGCGGCGCGTTTCACAATCACACGACGGCGTCGGATGGGCGCAATACGCTCAATGAAATGGTGGCTGCAGCAGAAGCGATGGGCTGGGACTATTTCGGCATCGCTGACCACTCGAAATCCAGTTTTCAGGCCAATGGCTTGAGCGAGGAACGTCTTTCGAAACAGATCGCGGATATCCACGCTTTGAATACGTCGGGCCGGTTTCGCACGCATGTTTTTACCGGGACGGAATGCGACATTCTCACGGACGGACGGCTCGATTTTGACGACGTTTTGCTCGCGCAGCTGGATTACGTGGTGGCGTCGGTGCATAATGCGTTAACCCAGGACGAAGAGACAATGACGGCCCGCATTATTCGAGCGATTGAAAATCCTCACACGACGATGCTCGGCCATCTGACTGGACGTTTGTTGCTGCGACGCGAGGGATATCAAGTGAACACCGGCAAAATCATTGATGCCGCGCTGGCGAATCATGTGATTATCGAACTGAATGCGAACCCTTGGCGGTTGGACATGGATTGGCGAAATTGGCGTCGTGCGGCAGATCGTGGCTTGTTGTGTTCGATCAATCCTGACGCGCACGAAACGGCCGGGTTGTCCTATGTTCTCGCAGGGGTGAACGTCGCGCGGAAGGGTTGGTTAAGGAAGGAAAATATATTTAACACCTTTTCGCTGGCCGAGGTGAAGGCAGCATTTGGGAAGAAGGGCTGACCGGGATCCGGAAGCGGCGTGGGTAACCTTGCTCGTTCGGTAGATGCCTTCCGCCACGGGTATTTACGTACGAGTGGGCGGACGGCTCGGTGGTGGAAATGACGCAGGCGGATCACCTTGCTTCGCGTGGCTAGGTTTGCATGATGGGTGGCATGTTGCGCAGCAGTATTTGCTCGGTCATTCTGCTTTTGGTGGTGGGGAATAGTTGTGTTAAAGGGGAGGTTGCTCTTGCGCCGGTTGATACCCTTGAGGGATACGTGGCACGGTTGCTGATCAACGAAACAGCTTTCCCTGGTGAGGAGTTTTGGCTGAGTGAGGATGATACTTGCTCAGCGCAGAAAGCCATCATCTGCGTGCTTCGAAACCGGCTTCACGCCATTCCAGTGGGGTACACCCAACGTCAAATCGCGGCGGTAAAGACGGACGATGTTTTTGATATCATCACCGCAGGCGGAGAGCACGGGCAGGTTGAAGGATTTTATAGGGATGAAAATGGCCGTCCTGTCATGGTGGATCGCGTGCGCGAGAGGGTTGATTATCTCGTGGCGTTGGCTAACCGAGGAAAACCGGGAAGGATCGCCCGCATGTTGCAGCATGCGCAAAGCCTCGCTTCGCAGTTCGTATCGGAACTTCCTAAGGATCGCTTTGAGCTGCTGAGCGAGATTGACGGGGTGCCGGTGACAGGCTGTGCCTATGGTTGGATGACTGATCGCGAATGCTATCGCGTCGGCGGGAGCTTCGTACGCATCACCGACAAATGGCGCGGTGGAATGGGAGGGAATCGCTTTTTTAGTCTTAAAAAACGTTTATGAAAACATTGTGCTTACTCATCTCGATTCTGGCCTTCGTGTGGCCTGGTGCGCGTGCGAACGAGGTTTCAGTGGACGCTGAATTGGTCGATCATGGTTGGTTAAAAAGTGTGTTGGTTTATTCTTATTATTGGTATCTGGACGATCATTTCTTCGTCGATATGGAGAAAGGTGATGCCGTTGAACTTTGGGTTCGCCAGGTGAAACCGCCTTCCCTTGATGAAGGCGACCACAGTCGTTTTGCGGAGATATGGCTTCCGGCGAGTCAAATTCTTCTGAGTCTGAAGAAGGCCGACTATGCGATTCCGGAACTGGCGTTGCAGGTGCAGAGCAAACAGTACCATGTGGTTCGTGGTTCTTACGACCTTGAGGCGACGGATATCAAGCCTGACAAGTGGTGCGTTGTGCGATTGCCGAGAGATGAGGTCGAGGCTGTCCTGCGCCTGGCTCGCACCCAGTTGCATGCGCCCGCAAATGAGCGCAAGGAGTTCGTCATCGCGGCGATCCGGCGCGAAATGGAAAAACTGGGCGGCGTTGTTGCTGACCAAACGATTTATATCGCGGCGCGTACAGATGTGAGCACGAGCATTTGGGCCTATTGGCTGGAGCGGCGTACGCTGTATCAATTTTCTGGAGACATTGATGCGGTTGATCCGTCGCTCATGAAGAGCCTTCCCCTTATGGTGCGAAGTTACAGCCTTGCCTCCAATGTGGTGGCATCCGCCGAAGAGGCGCACGGCCGTAATTCGATGATCACGCGCGAATTTGCCAGCAGGGCACTCTTTCTTTGCATGGCCCGGGGTGAAGCCTTTAAGTTGAAACCTTGAATGGGCGCGGAGACAGGTCAGCGCGTTATGCGAAAATTTGCTTTGGATTGCTTGTCAGGAAATCGGCAATGAAGTTGGCGAAGGTGGCACCGAATTCGGCGCGTTTCTTTTCGCCCATGCCGAAGATGCCTTCGAGTGCGGATTCGGTTTCGGGATATTCGCGTGCGAGCTGGCGGAGGGTGGCGTC
>JAYTWC010000095.1:0-1943 GCA_043743635.1 Verrucomicrobiota bacterium
CCTTCCATGCTGGGATGGCAGGCTGCGGTGACGATGTTGCCGTCGATGCGAGCGTAGTTCATGGCTGAAGGAGAAAGATAAAGAGAACGAGAAAGAGGAAAGATTCCTGGAACTCGGATTAGTAAATGCGGAGGTTATCGACCATCACGCAGCGGCGGGTGCGGGTGAAGGTCTTGGGATTGGTTATACCTTCGCCGGTCGTGGTCGCGATCGAGTAGCTGAGGTAGCCTTCGCCACCGAGGCCGAGGCCGGCGACGCAGGAACCGTTTTTGATGAAGACGGTCGTGTCGAGGGCGCGGGCCATCATCGTCATGTGGTCGACGTTGAGGGAGTGAATGATCGCAGAGTGCTTGTAGCCGTGTTCGGCGTGCTGGGCGGCGAGAATGCCTTCTTCAACGGTTTTGACGCGGACGATCGGAATCATCGGCATCATCTGTTCTTCGATCACGAACGCGTGGTTAGCGTCGGTCTCGGCGAAGAGCAGCGGTGTGTTTTCCGGGACGTTGAGGCCGGCGTGCTTGGCGAGAACGGACGCATCGACACCGACAAAGGCGCGGTTGAGCACTGGATGGGAACAACCCGTTGCGTCGGGCTTCGAGGAGAAGGCGACCTTGGTGAGTGCGTCGAGTTGCTGTCCGTTGAGCTGGCGTGCGCCGGCGCGAGAGAGCGCGGCGATGAGTTTGTCGGCGACGGTATCGAGGACGAAGACTTCTTTTTCGCCGACGCAGAGGAGATTATTGTCGTAAGCGGCGCCGTGGATGATGTTGGACGCGGCTTTGTCGAAGTCGACTGTATCGTCAACGAGCACGGGCGGGTTGCCTGGGCCGGCGCAGATCGCGCGCTTGCCGGACTTCATCGCGGCGGCAACGACTGCGGGACCGCCGGTGACGCAGAGAAGTTTTACCTCTGGCGCTTTGCACAGGGCGTCGAAGGATTCGAGCGTCGGCTTCTCGATGACGCACACGAGATTCTCAATGCCGATGGCGGCGAAAATGGCTTCGTTGTAGGTGCGCACGGCGAGGGCGGCAGAACGGGCGCCGCCTGGGTGCGGATTGAAGACGACGGAATTACCGGCGGCGACGATGTTGACGATGTTGCCGGAAAGGGTGGGAATCGAATGCGTCATCGGCAGGATTGCGGCGACGACACCGAACGGCGTGAATTCTTCGAGCATGATGCCGTGATCGCCGCTGCGGGCGTCGGGGCGCAACCACTCGACACCGGGAACGAGCTTCACGATCTGGAGTTTCTCGATCTTGTGGTCGAGACGGCCGATCTTGGTTTCGGCAAATTCGAACTTGCCCCACTCAACGGCTTTGGCGGTGACGATCGATTTGACGAGTTCGATGACCTTGACGCGGCCTTCGATGCCTTTGATGCGGAGTTGCTCGAAGGCGTCTTGAGCGGCCTTGCAGGCGGAAGCGGCGTCAGGAAACACGCCGAAATTGCGGCCACCGGTTGAGGAGACGACGGCGGGCGCGCCGTTGTTGCTGGCGGGTTTGCGGCCTAAGGCGCGAACGACTTCCTCGACTACGGAGCGGACGAGTTTTTCGTCAATGGTGAGAGTGGAAGACATGAGAGTATCTGGGAATTGGTTAGACGATGCGTTTGCCGAGGACTTCGACGGTGTCGACGAGGCCGATGATGGCGGCGTCGATTGGCATTTGTTTCATGCCGGTGGCCTGGCGGGCGGAACTGCCCTGGCAGAAAAGAACGAGATCGCCGGTGCCAGCACCGAGTCCGTCGGTGGCGATTATGGTGCTGGTGCCTGGTTTTAGTTGGGCAGGATTTGACTCATCGACCAGCATCGGGCGCAGGATGAGGAGCGGGCGGCCGCGCATGGTCTCTTCCTTTTTGGTGGAGACGATGGAACCGATGACGCGAGCGAGGAACATGGCGATACCCGGGTTAAGGTTTGGGATCGGGCGGTGCGCCCGGGCCGG
>JAYTWC010000096.1:0-2386 GCA_043743635.1 Verrucomicrobiota bacterium
GGCCGTTGGGAAATCGACTGGGACGCGATGGAACGCGCCGTCACACCGAGAACAAAACTCTTCTTCCTGTGCAACCCGCACAACCCCGTCGCCCGGGTCTTCCGTCGTGACGAACTGAAGCAAATCGCTAATTTCTGCCTGCGTCACAATCTCATCCTCTGCTCCGACGAGATCCACTGCGACCTCATCCTCGATGACCTTCCCCACATTCCAACCGGCCTGATCGGGCCGGAGATCGCCGCCCGAACCATCACACTGATGGCACCGAGCAAAACCTACAACGTCCCCGGCCTCGGCACCTCACTCGCGATCATCAGCGACCCAAAACTCCGCGCCGCCTTTGTCCGCGCCACCACCGGCATCGTGGCCGAAGTCACCACGCTCGGTTACGCCGCCTGTGAAGCCGCCTACCGCGACAGCGAAGACTGGCGCCAAGAACTCCTCGCGTATCTGCGCGGCAATCGCGATTTCCTCCTCACCTTTCTCGCGCGCGAACTCCCCGGCGTGAAAATGGAAGCACCGATGGAAGCCACGTATCTCGCCTGGCTCAATGTCGCAGCCCTTGGCCTCGCCGACCCCGTCGCGCATTTTGAAAGCTACGGCGTAGGCCTGTCTGATGGTGCGTTCTTCGGCCAGCCTCGCGGCAGCCACGTCCGCATCAACCTTGGCTGCCCCCGCGCCATTCTCGCCGAAGCCCTGCGTCGCATGAAAACCAGCCTGCAGGCCTAATATCCGTCCAGCGACGCCTTACCTCGAACGCCCGGTATTGCGCACCACCAGCTGAACCAGTGGCCAGGTGACAAGCGGCATGAGCACGCTCAGCCCGACCGCCCACCACGGGTTGTGCAGCGCACTGGACCCGATCGCCGCATAAGCAAACCCAGTCGGAATACAACCAGCCGCCAGCGCTGTGAAAAAAGGCTTAGGCGGCATCTGCGTGACGCCCGCCAGACAGGCAGTTGCCTCCTGCACCACGGGCACCGAACGCGTGGCCGCGATCAACAAGACGCCTTGACGCCGCATCGCTGCCTCCACTTTCACCAAACCTTTCTCGCCCGCGATCCGACGAGCCATGCCCACGCCCCAACGCCGACAAACCAAGTACGCGATCGAGCCCGAAAGAAACACGCCGACCGACGCGGCCAAGCCACCCATCACCGTACCAAGCGCCAGACCCAGCCCGCTCATTACCAACGTGGAAGGAATCGGCAAGAAACTATCGCTCGCCAGCAAACCAGTACCAACCACTCCCACCAACGAACGTGACAACCCCGATACATGTTCACCGCTCACCAGACCTGCGGCCCATCCTTCTAACTGCGGCCCCAGCACGATCCACGGCAGGATCGGCACCAACAACACGGCCAACACCAGCAACCAGATACCTAAACCGGTTCTTTTCATCAGCCACGTTGTGCGCCTTAACTCACAACGGTCAAGGATTCACGAGGCGATTAGCGTTTTTGGCCGAGTTCCACACTCCGAACAACCTGCCCAATGGTTCATTCTTTGGATTGCCGCGCATCAACACCCGAAGGAATCCTTCAAGAGCATCAGCCTCGAAACCAAAACCCGAGCCCGTCGTTGAGGCAAATTCGCCGATAACTCAGGTAACAAAATTCCGCGCTCCCGGCAACCTGTTGTCCCGCGCGGAACGCTCGCAAGCCCAGTGCCCACAGACATCCGACCGATAAAATTGACACGAAGCGGGATTATCAGTCTTAACTACGACATGAAAGGTGCTAGATGACATCCAGCCTCTATGGTGCCAGTGCCGAATACGCTCTGCACTCGCTCCTGATTCTTGCGGCCCGCACGGAACCTGTCGCCGTGCGTGATCTGGCGCGTTTCCAGAAACTTCCAGAGCGTTTTCTTGCGAAGCTGTTCACGCGTCTGAAGAAAGCAGGGATCGTCGAGGGAATTGAAGGCAGCCGAGGTGGCTTTGTGCTGGCGCGGGTGCCCGCACGGATTTCGGTCCTAGACGTGCTCTCGGCAATCGATCCTGATCGTTCGTTGTTTGAGTGTGCCGAGATCCGGCGCAACTGTGACTTGTTTGAAGGGGAGCCGTCGGCCTGGAGTGCGGCAGGCACTTGTCGCATTCATCTGGTTATGCAAGAGGCCGAAGCTGCGCTGCACGGTTTTTTGTCCGCCAAGACACTCGACGATCTGGGGCGCGAATTTGAGCACAAGGCACCCAAACGATTTCTGGGGGCTTCTGAGCAATGGTTCCAGTCTTGTCGCCGCGAACGCAACGGGAGCCAAGCCGACAAAGACGGAGGCGGCTGTGCGAAAAGGAAGACCTGTGCCACGGGCAAGGACTGCAAAATTTCGCCCAAAATTAAATCACATGAATAAACGTATATTTCTCGCCGGTGCTTCCGGTGCG
>JAYTWC010000097.1:0-5586 GCA_043743635.1 Verrucomicrobiota bacterium
TCCGAGGCGCCGGAGTCGGTGGACGATGGTTTTGGTTGAAGCGATCATCGCCTAGAATTTGCTCACGAGTTTTAACTGCACGCCGCGTTCCAGTTCGTAGCGCGGTTCGATGGTTTGGGGTCCCATTTCATTGTGGCGGGGCGCCAGGAGGTTCTGGCCGATAACAATGAGTTCGAGACCGGTCCGAATTTCGTAGGCGAGGCGGATGTCTGCTTCGACGTAGGCGTGAACTTCGTAAGCCGGCACGGCACCGATCCAGCGGAGGTTGAGATCTAGCTTCGTTTTGCCGGGCAGATCGACGCTGGTGCGGAGTCCGGCCTGGTGTTTCGGCGCGCTGCTCGTGAGCGAGTCCAGTGCCCGGGTGCCCGGCTGGTCCAGCCAGGCGTCGATTTTCAAGTAGCTGTAGAAGGGCGCGAAACGGAGGCCCTCCGCCGGTTGCCAAACAAACGCGAGTTCGGCGCCGAGGCTGTGCGCTGAAGCGGTGTTCGACAGGGACACGGGTGTCACCAAATGCATCGGCCCCGAGGTGGTTTCGACAAAGGTGTTAGCTGCGTTCGGAACGCCCAGAATGAGATGGTCGTAATTGTTGTAGAAAAGGGAAAGGTCGGTCGAGAACTGCGATTGCATTTGGAAGCGCCAGCCGGCCTCCCAGGCGATCAAGGTTTCGCTTTGGACTTCGGGGTTGCCGACGGCGCGCACGACGAGGGGCAACGGTAGGCCAGGCCCGGAGGCAATGTATTGAATGTTAAAGAGGGCTCCATCGTCCGTACGGTTAGGTATGCGTACGGCACGACCGACGCTGGCCCAAAATGACTGGCGATTGCTAGGGGTCCAGAGGAGCCGTGCGCTGGGCTGGTGCTCGAAACCGGTTAGGCTGTTGTGTTCCAATTTCAATCCGAGCGTGCCGCGTAACCGGTCGGGAATGAGGGCGATTTCGTCCTGCACGAAACCGTTGAAAAGGCGGAAATCATAGTCGGTCGGTAGCCGCCGGAGAGTCCGTCCACCGTGTGATCGGCGCTCAGCCGGTAGCCAGCACCGCAGGTCACGGTGTGGTGCTCGCTTGCCTTCCAGTTCTCCTGCAGATCCAGGTCGAACGTATCCCGGGTTTCCTGGACCACGATTGAATCGCGGTAGGTGTGATCCCAGAAGGTTTGTACGGTGAGTAGGTTGTCGGCGGAAAATTCCCGGATCCAGCGGCCGAGCAGGTTGGCGCCGTTGACCTCGATGGGGAGGTTTGTTTCGACCGTGCCAGAGGTGGTCGCCAACGTGGTATGCCGCTCGCGCTCGCCCTTGTATATATCGCCTTGGAACGTGAAGCGATTGGGCGTGGTGGTTGATTCGGTATCGAGGCGGAAGCCGCCCTGGGTGGTGTGCAGGCCGTCGATGGCTTTGGTGCCGTCAGGTAGGCGGCTATCGTCCACGCGGTCGTAGCTCGCGTAGACGCGCATCCAAGTGTGGTCGTTGAGCGTGATGCCTTGGCGTGCTCCGGCCTGAACGAGTTTCTCGGTGCCGCCGCCGCCATAGAGCAACGAGCCTTGGGTGTCGCGAGCGGTTTTGGTGAGGATGTTAATCACGCCATTAACGGCGTTGGCGCCCCAGAGAGCGCCGCCGGGACCACGCACGATTTCGATGCGGTCGAGGTCTTCCAGCATCGGGTTAACGGCGTCCCAGTAAACACCGGATAGCAGCGGCGTGTAGACGGTGCGCCCGTCGACCATCACCAGGAGCTTGTTGGAGAAACGGCCGTTGAAGCCACGTGCACTCACGGCCCATTCGGCGGCGTTGATTTGCGCGACATCGAGGCCGGGCGCCCAGCGCAGGGCTTCAGGCACGCAGGTGGCGCCGGAGCGGAGGATCTCCTCATTGGTGAGCACGGAGACAGCCGCCGGAGTGCTGGCGAGTGGTTCGGCGCGTTTCGAGACCGTGGTGACTTGAATTTGGGAAAGTTCTTCGAAAGAAAGGCTGGCGAGCGTGGTGGGTTCGGCGGGTGCTCCGAACAGGGTGGAGCCTCCTGTTAGCAGGGCGATGAGTCGCGCATAACGTCTTCGTCCAGCAACGAGGATGAGAGGCCGATTTGGGGTCATGGGAACATCGCTGCAGACAATGAGGAATAATGTATATCGTCTCCGCCAGGCTCTTTTTGAGGATTAATCGATGCTATTACTATTTTTAAAGCAAGGGCTTTGGCAAGTGAGTCGCCTGCTTTTTGGTTCGGTTGGTCGGCGGTGGACCCAGCCGTTCGATAGGGGTTCGGTGAGCAGCGGGCCGCGATGTGCCAATTCGGTGTTGCGGCGTGAAGGGGTGCTGGGCATGGGTTTTGGCATGTCATTGCATCTCGTTACTCCCACTTTGGTCGCGTTGTTGCATGGCCCGGATCAACCGGGCTTGGTCGCACGGGTGGCGAGTTGGATCTTTGAACGGGGTGGCAATATCTTGCACGCCGACCAGCACCGCGACATGGAGGCGGGCATTTTTTTTCAACGGATCGAATGGGTGCCGGCGCCAGGGCAGGGCGAGGCGGGCGTGGATGAGTTTCGTGCGTTTGCCTCCAAGCTCGGGATGGCGGTCCGGCTGGCCTCAACTGCGCATCGTCCGCGGGTGGCGATCTTTGTTTCGAAGTTTGACCATTGTTTCCATGATCTGGTTTTGCGTTGGAAGGCGGGCGAGTTCGAATGCGATTTGGCGGCGATTATTTCCAACCACACCGATCTGGCCGAGGCTGCGCGGGGCTATGGGTTGGCGTTTCATCACCTGCCGGTCGCTGCGACGAACAAGGCCGAAGCTGAGGAGCGCCAGCTGGCGCTGTTGCGCGCGGAGAAGATCGAACTCGTGGTGCTCGCGCGTTACATGCAGGTGCTCTCAGGCGATTTTTTGAAGGCGTTTGCGCAGCCGGTGATTAATATTCACCACTCATTTTTGCCGGCGTTTGCCGGTGGGCGACCGTACCAACAGGCGCATTCGCGCGGGGTGAAGCTGATCGGCGCCACCGCACATTATGCCACGGCGGTGCTCGATGATGGCCCGATTATCCAGCAGGACGTCGTGCGCGTCACGCATCGGCATGATGTCAATGATCTCGTGCGCAAAGGTCGCGACTTGGAAAAAATGGTGCTCGCCCAAGCCGTGCGCTGGCATCTCGAAAGCCGGGTGTTGGTCTATGGCAACAAGACCGTGGTTTTTGACTGATCGATTGGTTTTTCACTAGAATCAGTCGCCAGCGGTAAATTTGTATAGACAACCGCATTGGTTTCCGTCTCTGCTGAAAGTTTATGCACTTTCGGGAGGTTATTGGCGTAGGGGTGATGGTTCTGGCTGGGTTGATTCCGGTCGGGCTGCTTCATGGGCAGCAGGAAACGGCGGCTGCCCTCGCGGGTATGGTCGTCGATCGGGGTAAGAATCCCGTGGAGGCGGCGCAGGTGGAGGTTGATTTTCTGCCGACTGGCGGGCACCAAACAACCAGAACCAACGGCAAAGGTCTGTTCTCGTTGGGCGGCCTGCCGGTGGGTGGGCCGTACGTGGTAACAATTGCGGCAAAGGGCTTTGAGTCGCAGCGCATGGAGGATGTTTCGCTTGGTTTGGGTGAGGCGCGGTGGTTGGATATCACGCTGGGTGCAGCTCAGGGCACCGAACCAACTATTCGGCTTGAAAAAGTCGAGGTTGTGGCGGCAAGGGAGACGTTGGTGGCTGGGCCGCGCACGACGCTTTCGCGCGATGAGATCGAGCGCCAGCCCACGATCGACGGATCGCTTAACGAGTTTGCCGCGCGTGATCCGCGCCTTGTTTATCTCGATCCGGAGCGCGGTGAACTGGAGGCCGTTGGGCAAAACAGCCGCTATAATTCCATTTCCGTCGACGGTATTCGCATCAACGACCAGTTCGGCGTCGGATCGACTGGTTTCCCTTCGCAGGGCAATCCTCTTTCGCTCGAAACGGTGGAGGCAATCAGCGTCGAGGTTTCCCCGTACGACGTGTATCGCGGTGGCTTCACGGGTGCGTCGATTAATGTCGTTACGAAAGGCGGTACCAATAGGTTTCGCGGCTCTGTTTACTACTCATATCGCGATCAAAATTGGCGGGCGAAACACCCGGTTACCGGTGAGCGCGACCCCTTTTCGGACGAGACTTATGGCATCACGTTCGGCGGGCCTTTGTGGCGTGATCATTTGTTTCTGTTCTCCAGTTACGAGCATTCGCAACGCATCGAACCGGCACCCAGCGCTGGGTTTGAACCATCTGCGGATGCGCTTCAACGCATCGCAACGATATCAGCTGGTTATGGTTATAACCCGGGAGCGATGACGAATCCCGGTCAGCAGAATAAGCAGGACAACAAATATCTTGGGAAAATCGACTGGCAGATCAGCCCTCGCCAGCGTCTGAGCCTCCGTTACAGTGAAACCCATGGGAACCAGCCGGTGTTCACTAATTATTCGACGGCCGGCCGGGTTTCACTCAGCGGACATTGGTACGATAGCACCCAAGATCTCACAGCCTGGTCTGCGCAGCTGTTCAGTCAGTGGACGCCTGCGCTCTACAGCGAAATGAAAGTCGCGTCGCATCGCCATGAATCAACCCGTACGCCGCGCACTCGTTTTCCGCAGGTTAGGATTGAAAATGTGCCTGGCGCGAGCGGAGACACCGGCGCGGTCTATCTTGGTGGTGAATATTCCAGCCAGGTAAATGCGCTCTCGGTCGCGACCGATCAGGCGGGTGCGCTTACTACCTGGCTACTGGGTAGGCATCGTGTGCTTTTCGGTGCAGAAATCGAGAGCACCGAGTTCGATAACACGTTTTTGCAAAACGCCTGGGGTTCGTACATCTTTGCTAGCGTGGATGCCTACGAAACGGGCAAGCCCCGCAGTTTCACTTATCAATATATGCTAGACGGTCGCAGTCCGACCGTTTCTTGGGGATATAAAATGGGTTCGGCTTTTATTCAGGATAGCTGGGTCATCAACCGCCATCTGACAATGACCGGTGGCGTGCGGTTCGATTATCCGTGGGCAAATGCAAAACCGCACCGGAACTATCTCGTGGAAGAGACGTTCGGCCGCCGCAATGACCGTACATTTGACGGTGCCTACGTGCTCGGACCACGCGGGAGTTTTGCGCTGAAGTTCGGCAAAAAAGATCGCACAGAGATTCACGGCGGGGCAGGTGTATTTCAAGGGCGTTCACCTGGTGTTTGGTTGTCGAATGCCTATTCGAACGACGGTCAGTTTTCCGCTGTGAATACGACGATCAATGGTTTCTCACCCGATCCGGACAATCAACCCAAAGGAAATCCGGCGGCCGCCCGTCAGCGCGTCGATCTGGTTGACAAGGATTTTCATATGCCTTCGGTGGCGCGCGCCAGCCTGGGCGTGGACCAGAAATTGCCCTGGCAAAACCTGGTGCTTGGTTTTGACGTTGTCCAATCATGGACGCTGCAAGGTCTCGCGTACAAAAACCTGAACCTGCGGCAAACCGGCACCGGCCCTGATGGCAGGGCTATCTATGGCGATCGCACTAAAACCTATGGATTGGTTTCTAATAGCCAGTTTGCCAGCACGTCGTTTACCGATGTGTATTTGTTGAAAAATACGG
>JAYTWC010000098.1:0-2520 GCA_043743635.1 Verrucomicrobiota bacterium
TCGCGATAAAAACATTTGCCTGTCTGTGCGTACACGGCGTCGGCCACGAGGTTCTTGGTGCCGAGTCCTTCCTCGACATGGGCGAGATAGTGATCTTCCGCCTCGATCAGGTAGCAACTCTCGCCGCGCGTCGTCGCGGGCTCGCTATAACCATGATCCGTCAGCAAACCGGCAGTGGTGCGCGCCGCACGCTGACAAGCGCGTTTGAACGCATCGAGCTGATCGTAACGGACACCGGCGGATTCGTAGGAAAGACCCATGGGAAATTTGCGCGCTCAGTAGCTGCGGCCTTCGCTTTTTTCGTAGTAGTTGATGAACGCCTGATTCACCACGCGGTAACCGCCGGCGGTCGGGTAGTTGCCGGTGAAATACCAGTCGCCTGTATGGTTCGGCACAGCGATGTGCAAATTTTCCACGGTCTGGAAAACGATCTCGATCTCGCCCTTCCACTCGATGTTTTTCGGGCGGACGTTTTCGACGATGCGCGCGGAAAGTTGTTCGGCGGAGAACGGTTCGTAGATCTTGCAGACGTGGTTGACCCGGGTGCTGCCAGCAGGTTTGGCGACTTCGGCGCGGCAGAGGTTGTACACTTCTTCGAGCAAACCGGCGCGGCCGTTTTCCTTGAGCAGCGAGATGGCAGCCTCGAAGGCGATGAATTTGCCCAGCTCGGACATGTCGATGCCGTAGCAATCGGGATAGCGGATCTGCGGCGCGGTCGAGGCGATGACGATCTTGCGCGGGTTCAGGCGGGAGAGAATACGCAGGATAGAGCGGCGCAACGTGGTGCCTCGCACGATCGAGTCATCCACGCAGACCAGGGCGTCTTCCGGATTTACCGAACCATATGCAATGTCATAAACGTGGCTCGCGAGCGAGTTGCGCATCGTTTCCTGCCCGATGAATGTGCGGATCTTGATGTCCTTGCTCACGACTTTTTCCGCGCGCGGCCAGTTGCGCAGGATCAAATCGTCGATCAGCCCTTCGGTCAAAACGCCATCGGCCGCCGCCTTCATGATCGAGGCTTTGACCTCGTCGCGACGACGCGTACGGAGCTGTTCCATCAGGCCGTAAAACGCGATCTCGGCGGTGTTGGGGATGAAACTGAAAACGGCTTTGCCGAAATCACCGCCCACGGACTTAATCACCTGATCGACCATGCGGCCACCGAGGGCTTTGCGCTCGCGGTAAATATCGAGGTCATTGCCGCGAGAGAAATAAATGCGTTCAAACGAACACGATGACTTGGGCAGTGGTTCGGTAAAACGCGTACTCGTGATGGCGCCGCGTTTCTTGATGACGATCACGTGGCCTGGTTCGACTTCCTTGACCTCCTCGAGGTCGAGATCGAACACCGTCATGAGCGGCGCGCGCTCCGAGGCGAAGGCGATCACTTCGTCGTTTTGGAAATAGTGACAGGGGCGGATGCCCGATGGATCGCGCGCAACGAAAGCATCGCCGTTGCCCACCGTGCCGACCAAGGCGTAACCGCCATCCCACTTTTTCGCGGAGCGAGTGATGACCCGGGCAATGTCGAGTTCGTCGTTGATGCGTCGGGTGATTTCCGCGCCGGGCAGATTTTGTGCGCGCAGCGTGCGGTAGAGATCCTCGTGTTCCTCATCGAGGAAGAAGCCGATTTTTTCGAGGAGTGCCTGCGTGTCCGTAGCGAAAACCGGATGCTGACCCATCGCGATGAGGCTGGCGTTCAGCTCCGCGGTGTTGGTCATGTTAAAATTTCCGCAGAGCGCCAGATTGCGCGTTGGCCACGAGCTGCGGCGGAAATACGGATGACACGAACTGATGTTATAACCACCCGATGTGCCATAACGCAGGTGCCCCATGAACAGCTCGCCGCCAAAATCAAAATGCTGTTTCACGGTATCGGCGAACTCGGGATGAATTTCGCCGGAGCTGACTTTGGCGTTGTACGAGGCGAGCAGCGTGCGGAAAATCTTGTCGAGCGGGTTGGTTTTCACGCAACGCTCGCGGTACATGTAAGGCTCGCCCGGCGCCACATCGAGTTTCACACATGCCACGCCCGCGCCGTCCTGGCCACGGTTGTGCTGTTTTTCCATGAGCAGGAAAAGCTTCGTGAAGCCCCACAACGGCGAACCGTATTTTTCCTGGTAGTACGACAGCGGCTTGAGCAGGCGGACTAAAGCGATGCCGCACTCGTGGGTGATCTTATCGGACATAGGCAGATAGATAACGCAACCCGGCACCCGCGCAATCTGACGCGAGCCCGGCAGCCACCCGACGCGCGTTGAACGCGTTGTTTTCGAGGGTGACGTGGTTGTTAATTTTCACAGCCGTTAGAAGCATTGGATGACGCCGTGAAACCAAATCTGGTCAAGGGTTTTCACCGATCCCGGGCGCACGATTTCGAGCCTGCGGGCTTTGGTTTCGTGGGTGAAACTTCGTGTGCTGGTCGATCAGGCGCTTTTCCTCGACGGCCGTGTAGATCTGGGTGGTCGCCAAATTCGCGTGTCCCAGCATTTCTTGAATCGCACGCAAATCCGCACC
>JAYTWC010000099.1:0-11116 GCA_043743635.1 Verrucomicrobiota bacterium
GAGGAGGAATTCGAAGGCACCGGCGTCGGCCTGGCCCTCGTGCAACGCGTCATCCACCGCCACGGCGGTCGAGCGTGGGCCGAAGCCAAGGTCAACCAAGGCGCCACCTTCTTCTTCACCCTGCCAGCAGTCCCGACACGCGCATGAACACGACCACCCTCTGCAACATACTGCTGATCGAAGACAATCCTCGCGACGCCGAACTCACTCAACGCGCCCTGAAATCCGGCAGCCCTGCCCACAACCTCATTTGGGTGAAGGACGGCGTGCAGGCCCTGGAATTTCTTTTCGGTCCGGAGTACCCGGTCGGAGCCAAACTACTCAACAAGCCCAACATCATTGTGACGGATCTAAAACTCCCCAAGATCAACGGCCTCGAAATAGTGCGCCGCATCAAATCCGACCCCGAGGCCAAAACCATCCCCGTCGTCATGCTCACTTCCTCCCGTGAAAAATCGGACATCGTCCACTGCTACGAACTCGGTGCCAACAGCTACATCGTCAAACCCGTGGACTTCGACCAGTTCTCGCACGCCATCGCCCAGCTCGGGCTCTACTGGCTTGCTGTCAACCAACCTCCTGAGATCACACCGACGCCTGCAGCCTGAATCACGCGCCATGACTAAACCCACCCATATTCTCATCCTTGAGGACCGCTCCGCTGACGCCGAGCTAATGATGCGCGAGATTCAGCGCGAAGGCATCGATTGCACCTTCAAACGGGTCTGGCTCGAAATCGACTTCCTCGACGAGTTGAAACAAAACCCGCCCGACCTGATTCTGGCCGATTACGCCCTGCCTTCCTACAATGGCCTCGCCGCACTAAAACTCGCCGCCAAAGAATGCCCCGACACCCCTTTCATCCTTGTCTCTGGCGGCTTGGGCGAAGAAGTCGCGATTGAAGCCCTGCACCACGGCGCCACCGATTACGTTTTGAAACAACGCCTCGCCCGCCTTGGGCCCGCCGTGACCCGCGCCCTGCGCGAACGTGAACAAACCCTCGAACGCAAACAAGCCGACGAAGAGATGCGCAAACTGCTCATTGCGGTCGAACAAAGCCCCGTCTCCATCGTCATTACCGACGCTAACGGCGCCATCGAATATATAAACCCGAAGTTCACCGAACTTACCGGCTACTCCAAAGATGAGGTGCTCGGACAAAACCCACGCCTCCTCAAATCAGGCAAACAATCCCAGGAATTCTACGTCATCCTCTGGCAAACCATCAAATCAGGCAAAGTCTGGCGCGGTGTCCTCCAAAACCAAAAGAAAGACGGCTCACTCTTCAGCGAACGAACTATGATTTCTCCCGTCATGGACGAAGCCGGAACCATCACCCGCTTCGTCGCCATCAAAGAAGACATCACCGAACGCCTGAAACTCGAAGACCAGCTTCGCCAGTCGCAAAAGATGGACGCCATCGGTCATCTCGCCGCCGGCGTTGCCCACGATTTCAACAACCTACTTACCATCGTCCAATTTGAGACCTCGATGCTAAGCCAAACACCTTCGCTCGGCGCCGATTCCCGCGAAAGCATCAGCCTGATCGAAAAGGCCGCCGAACGCGCCGCCAACCTCACCCGGCAACTCCTCGCCTTCAGCCATAAACAGGAAAAGGAAATTCGCGTCATCAATCTCCCTGAACTGGTTAGTGATATGGCACGGTTACTCAAACGGATCCTCGGTGAAGACATCGTCCTCACCTCCCGCGCCGAACCACAGCTTCTACCCCTCGTCGCGGATCAGGGCATGATCGAACAGGTCATCATAAACCTCGCCATCAACAGCCGCGACGCCATGCCCAACGGAGGCAAACTCAGTATCACTATCGACGAGCTGACCATCGATGCCAACACCGCCAACCAGCACTCCGGCGGTCGACCCGGCCATTTTTTCCGGCTCGAAATCCGCGACACTGGCACCGGAATCTCCCCTGAAAATCTCCCAAAAATATTCGAACCTTTTTTCACCACCAAAGATGTGGGTCGCGGAACAGGTCTCGGCCTCGCCACCGTATTTGGCATCGTCACCCAACACGACGGCTGGATCGAAGTAGAAAGCAAACTCGGCCACGGTACCGCCTTCCGAGTCTATCTGCCTGTCACCGAAGCCAGCGAAATATTAACACCGGCAGCCAACCCGGCCGCCAAGCTTAAAGGCGGCAACGAAACGATCCTAGTGGTCGAAGACGAGCAACCCATCCGCAAATTGATAAAGGTCGCCCTGGAACGTTACGGCTACCGCATTCTTGCCGCCGAAAACGGCATTGAGGCCATTGAAATGATCCAGAAGGACGACATAAAAATTGACCTACTCATCACCGACATCGTGATGCCCGGCGGCATGAACGGACGTCAGCTCGCTGAAAAATTCCAATTGGTTTATGCTGACCTCAAAGTCATCTTCATCAGCGGCTTCACCAAAGACGTCACCGCCCAAGAGCTGAAACTGGAACCAGGAGTCAACTTTCTGCGAAAACCCTTTTCACTTTTTGCCCTCGCCGAATTAGTTCGCCGCCAATTGGATGCCTCAAGCGCAAAGGTAAACCCCGCTAGCTAAACATCCACCCCGCCAAGACTGCGAAGATAGCCGCACCCTCTGGTAATGAAATCATTTCATCGCTGGAGGCCTTGAGTCGTATTCACTCGCACATTTGCTCGAGGATAACGAATCCTCTAACCATGTCGACGAACACTCGCGCCCGCATCGCCAGCAATCCCTCCGCCCGCTTTGGCACCACCTACGGCTATCGCTTTAACGGCGACAACGTTGAGCTCCATGCCTCCTTCCAACTCCTCAGCCAAACCGCCTACCAGCTCCAATGGTCGCTTCAACTCCGCGCCAGTCCGACCAGCTACCCCTCCACCGAACCAAGCGACACACTCCTGATCGCGGAGGCCTCGCTGCCGCCCTTCGCCGAGATCGCTAATTTCAACGAACCATTCTTCCTTACCTCCACCGCCACACCGCCCGCCGGCAGTGGCGAATTCAACCTCTATCTCGTGCTCGTGGCAAAGGACTCGACCGGCGCCGAGGAAACACAAGACGTCGCTTTCTTTGACCACCCGGAACGGTTCAGCCAGCCACGGTTCACCGGCGAAATCAGCCACCTACAGACCGGGGACACAATCCAGCTCGCCATCGCCTCGCTCGAAAACCCACGCGATCCCGACAATCTGAGCGGCACTCTCTCACTCGAATTATGGGCGCTCGCCGACAACTACAGCGGCGGCAATTTCAAAGGCTCTGACTTGGCCGCCGTCACCATCGGCCATCTCGCCGGACAACAAAGCTGGCACAATCTCACCTACAACCTCGCCCTCACGCCACCGCCCGCCGGCCGCTGGCACCTCGTGCTCATGCTCCGCGAATGGACGGGTAACGGCTACACGACCCGCGACTATTTTAATTTCGCCCTTCCGCTCGAAATTGAAGCGCCCGCGCCTGCCGCGCCCAAGGCAGAACCATCTATTCCAGCCAAATCAGCATCCCCTTCAAAGGCAGTCAAAGCACCTGCCGCCAAAAAGACCGTCGCTCCAAAAAAAGCAGCAAAGGCCAGCAAGGCCTCAAAGGCAGCTCCCACCGCAAAACCAACCCGCACCACGCCGCCCCCCGCAACCAAACGAACCAGCCGGTAAGGCCAGTTGCGCCAGCGCGTCGGCAAGCGACGAATGCATCATCACACCTTGGTCGCCAGATAAATAATGGACGTCGTGCGCTTGGCCGTGGCATACACCTTGGCCGGCACCGACGTCACCTTGAAGCCCGCCTTGGCCAGCCGCGTTTCAAAAGAATGATCCGGCTTCGCCGACCAGAAAGCGACGCGCCCGCCGGGCCTGAGCGCCGTAGCGATTCGTTGGATACCTTGCGCACGGTAGAGCCCCGAGTTGTTCGCCTGCACCATCGCCGTCGGACCATTGTCGATATCGAGTAGAACGACATCGTAAGGCGCCGGCGCCGCGTGAGAAATCACATGGGCCACCTCCGCACCGAGAATTTTCACCCGCGAATCAGCGAGCAACGCGCCATTGAGCCCGACCAAGTGCGTGCGATTCCATTCAACCACGGCCGGAAACGGTTCCGCCACGTCCACCGTCGCCTCGGGCGCGGCCTTCTCCAGCACCGCCTTCAACGTAAACCCAAGTCCGAGCCCGCCGATCAAAACCCGCACCGGCCGACCTGCGAGTCCCTCCAGCCCAAATTCACCCAATTGAAGTTCTGCCGCCACGCCGGTGGAATGCATCAAGTCCACACCATTCACGCGGATACAAAAATGCCCGTCGTGCGAATGCAGTGAGAGACGTGTGCCGTCGGGCGTGAGGGTTTCGGCGAGTTTGAGACGTGGCTTCATAAGAGAAACGCCATAGGACGCGCAAACCCGCCGAACCGCCAGCGAATGTTTTAGCGCCTGGGCGAAAACCAAAACATGCCGGGTCGTAAGCGCAGTTTAGCTTGGGGCTGACGTCGAACCAGCCGGCAACTGCGCAGCCCGGCGTGACAGGGCCGCATGGAGGTCGGCCAGACGCACGGGCTTGCCGACGTAGTCGTTCATTCCCGCAGCGAGGCATTTTTCGCGATCACCAACCATCACGTTGGCCGTCATGGCAATGATATAAAGAGGACCTGTCCACGGACACGTTCCATTCTGGTCAGCCTCGCGCTTTCGAATCGCCTGCGTCGCCTCATAACCATCCATAACCGGCATCTGACAATCCATCAAAATGACCGTGTAATCAATCCGCGCAATGGCGCCGAGCGCCTCCTGGCCGTCCGCCGCAACGTCGGCTTTGAAGCCCAACCTCTGCAACAGGCCCAACGCAACTTTTTGGTTCACGCGATTGTCTTCGACCAAAAGAATGCGCATCGACGGCAAACGCGGCAACTCCGGCACCACCGCTATCGGGGGGACGGTGTGGCCGGTTCTCCTTACGCTGTTTTCCGGCCTGGACAGTTTGAGCAATGAATTGAAGAGATTCGCCTGTCGGACCGGTTTCGGCTCCCATGCATCGACTCCGATTGCCGTGGGATCGTCGGGGCCGTACGCACGGTTCATCCAGGCCAGCCCCAGCACTCTCACCGTCTGAAACAGGTTATTCTCTTTGATCATCTTCACGAGAGCCATACCCCCGTCCCGCGTTGGCGGAAGATCCGAAATCATAACCGCAACCGGAGCTCCAGCCGCAAAACTCTTTTGAAGTTCCTCGATCGCTTCCAGCGGACCGGCCGCAGAAATCACCTGCATCTTCCACCCTGATAATTGCTCCACCAGCAACCGACGGATAGCGGTATTTGGAGCCACAACCAATGCCCTGAGTCCAGCCCAACTAACTGGCGGTTTTAAAAACTCCTGCATGAGGATACCCTCCGGCGCTTTCTTCAGCATGGCAGTGAATGCCATCGTCGTACCGCTGCCCGGGGTGCTATTGACCGTGACTTCACCCCGCATCATTGTCACCAACTGCTTTACAATGGCCAGACCCAGGCCGGTGCCTCCGTATTTCCGCGTGGTCGAACCATCTGCTTGGGAGAATGCCTGAAACAGGCGCGCCAGCACCTTGGGAGGAATCCCGATGCCAGAGTCACTCACCTCAAAACGAAGACAGATGTGCTCACCAACAACCTCCCGTTTTGAAACCCGCATGATAATCTCTCCTCGTTCCGTGAACTTGATGGCGTTGCCGATCAAATTCAACAGAACCTGCCGCAACCGGCCCGGATCGCCGCGAATTTGACGCGGCACATCGGGATCGATCCAGCTGGCCAGTTCGAGCCCTTTTTGCATCGCCTGACTCGCCAAAAGATCACGCGTGCTCTCAACCGCATCCAACAAGTCGAAATCAATTTCCTCAAAGGTGAGCTTGCCTGCCTCGATTTTGGAGAAATCTAAAATGTCATTCACGAGCGTCAGCAGGGTGTCCGCGCTCGCCCGCACCGTCTCCGCAAACTCGTGCTGACGCTTCTCAAGCGGCGTGTCGAGGAGCAGCGTCGTCATGCCGATGATGCCGTTCATGGGCGTGCGGATCTCGTGGCTCATGTTGGCCAGAAATTCGCTTTTCGCCTTCGCTGCTGCTTCCACCGCGTCATTGGCGCGCCGAAGCTCGGCCACATGCTGCTCCAACTCGGCCATCCGGCGTTTTGAGTGTCTCACCCGGAGTTGGTACGCACCGAGCAGGCCGCCAACACCCAGGAACAAAACCAATCCATAGAACCATCGTGTCTTGTAGAAATACGCACCTACCGCAAAATCAACCCGGGCCCCGATGGTGTTCCACTCACCATCGTTATTGCAGGCCAGAACCGAGAAAACGTAACGCCCTGGCGGCAGCTTTTCGTAGTGAACTTCGTGCCGGCTGCCGACGTCGTTCCATTGTTGATCAAGAGGCTCAAGCCGGGTCCGATACCTGACTTTCTCTGGAATCTGCAGGCTCAAACCGGCGTATTGAATTTCGAGTGTCCTCGCCGTCGGCGGCAAAAAAACCGGGACAGAGAGATCGGCTGCCTCCCCATCAATCTTAATGCTATCAATGTAAACCGGTGGCTTGAGTTTGTTCTCTTTCACCCGCCCCGGCATGATCACATCCACTCCGCGATCCGTGGCAAAAAGCAGCCGTCCATCCCGCGTCCGCCAGGCATTTGGCGATCCCTGCTGGTTGCACTCCACCGCCGGCAGGCCGTCAAACTGATTGTAAATGCGGGGCTCCAGTTTAGTTCGCCGGCCTTCGGCCAATTCGTCGATTTCTTGGTGACTGACCCGCATGATGCCCCGTGGGCAGGCGATCCAAAAATCTCCCTGCGCGTCCTGAAGAATCCCGGAGATAAAATCATCTATTAACCCTTGTTTATTGGTTATAGTAACCCACTTGTGACCATCAAACCGGTTGATCCCGCCCCCCTCGGTGGTCACCCAAATTTCACCGTCGTCCGCCTCATAGACCGAGCGCGGAAACACATCTGAAATTTCCTTTCCGCAGCGAAACGTTTCCCAATGACCTTCGTGAAGCCGAACCACACCTTGTGGCGGAACGGTCGCCCAGACATCGCCATTGTGCGCTTTTATGACCGCTTTAAAAATATCTCCTGGCAGGCCGTCCGCGGCGGTGTAGACACGGAACGAACCATCGCGACCATGATAAAGAGCCCCATCGGTTGCAATCCAAAGTCCTCCCTCACCGTCGGGCACGGCAGAATTGACCCGCCGGTGTGCCAAGCCGGGCAACGTCATCCCTGGCCGGCCGGCGATCTGTAGCTGCCATTGCGACGCGCGCTCACCGTCGTAGAAATTAATGACCTCATCTCCCCTCAGACGAAACAATCCTGAATTTGCGCCGATCCACATCGTGCCCACCGGCGTTTCGGTAAACGTCAAAATTCGGTCGAGTTCGGGGGAATCGGCGAGTTCCAAGTGAGTGGCACGCTTTTGATCATAACGATAAACACCGCCGCTCCACAGCCCTATCCACCACGTACCATCCGCAGATTCATAAACTGAATACGTGCTGGTCTGATCCAGTCCTTCCAACCGGCCTATGCTCGTGCAAACGTTGTTGGTTAGCTGGCAAAGCCCGGTCGCGGTCGCCACCCACAGCGAGCCTTCGCGGTCTTCGAAAACATCTAGCGCGGAGATCCCATCAAACTTTTCGAGGTAAGAAGCGGTCTCGATCTTGCCGTCAGAATACCGGAAGAACCCACTGTAGGTCGCGATCCAAAGGTTCCCGTCCCGATCAAACTGAAGCGCGGAGACATGGGAGTTTTTCAAGCCCTGGGCTGCACCAAAATCTTCAAATTTCCCATCCACACCAATCCGCCGTATGCCACGGTCATGGCCGACCCAGAGCGAACCATCCGCGCCCTTTGCGAGTGCAGTAATATTGTCAGCCTTGAATGCTGCCGTGGGCGCCATTCGATGCGCGATTTCACCAACCACCTGCCAGAGACCTTCCGATGTGCCCACCAAAACAGTCCCGTCAGCCTGCTCAAAAAATGAACGCACGATCCCGGTCACCTGTTTCCACGGTCCACCCGGCGTCGTCACTTTTCCATCCCGGACAAATGAAACTCCAGTTCGTGTGCACGCCACAATGGTGCCGTCACGCAGGCAAGCCAACGCTCTCACATAATTATTGGCCAGCCCCTGTTCCGTCGTAAAACGATCAAAATTTCCTTTGTTCCAGCGGAAAAGTCCGTTGTCTCCGCCGAACCACACCGTACCATCCAGCCCTTCGCGGACCGCGAAAAATCCTCCGCCCCGCAGCTCCGGGTTCGTCGCAACGGTGAAAGAATCAAAACGCACTCCATTGAAACGTGCGATGCCTTGAGCCGTGGCCAACCAAAGGTAACCGTCGCGCGTTTGGGTCACCGCACGGATTTTGTTGGAGGGCAGCCCCTGCTCCGTCGACCAATGGTGAATCGTGTAACTGTCGGCCGGTCTTTTTGCATCCAAGGCCGCAAGCCGCTGGCCAAAAAACGCCGTGACCAACCAAGCCACCCAATAAGTGGTCTTAGCCAAGGCGGACACCAGCAATTTGAAAATACGTGGCCCGCTATGAGAGCGCATAGCATGCAGTCTCGATATCCTGGAAATATCGTTGTTTCGAACGGTCGTTATCACTTCACATGAGGTTCTGGAGGCAACCCAATGCGTTAACACGAGGCGCCCCAACCCGGCACTATCGGCACAATCCAAGCCTGATTTAACGCCATCGCCGCTTCAACCCGATCAACGCGAGCGATATATATGCAAACGATTCATCATACTGACGCCTCGTTGCGTTCAGACATTGGGCGGGGGAGATGCCGCGCCTGACCGCCGCCCCGGTGCAATTCCTCTTTTTTCGCTCTTCCTGCGTTCCTCTGCCTCAAAACTCTGATATACCCGAGCCCATGAAGAAAACTTTTCCGCTCCACGCGCCGGACAATGCCGACGAACGCGTCGTTGAAGCCATCAAGTTCGACCTGCGCAAATACCTGAAGCGCGAGCGCCGCAAGACAATCCCCGAGGGCTTCGACCAATGGGATTTCGCCTGCAAGATCGGTCCCGATCCAACGACCGCTCAGGTAACACCGGTCGCCGACCTCCTCACTGCCCTCGACACCCTCGCAAAAACTGAAGCCGCGCAAGTTTACATCGAGATCCTCGCTGCGCCCGGGAAACGCTTCTCCGCACCCGCTGAATCCCCCGGCGGAGGCATCGCGATTTAGAGCCGTCTTTCAACGATTAACTGCCCATTTTCGTTTTACCAATCGCGTGTTCCACCTCGAGTTGCACCGCATTGAGCGAAACAAACAGATCGCGCAAAAACGCGGTCAGCCCGGTCAGCAAACACAACACGCTGGTCGCAAAACAACCGAGCACCAGCACCGCCAGGTCGACATGGGCCAGCGCGCTCACGAATAAAATCAAAATCAGCAAACCGGAGAGCAGCATGCTGGACGTCACCATCGTCATCGAAAAACGCATGATTTTCGCGCGGCGAAACATAATCAGCAGCTGATCTTCAACGTACTGCCGGTCCTCAGGTTTCGCCTGACGGTGAAGACCGGCGAGATTCCGCGTGCGATCCACGATACGTCCCATGCGGTTGGTGAGAGAAATGCACAACGCCCCGAGACCAGAAATCAAAATCACGGGCGTGATCGATAGTTGGATGATCGGCAAAATCGATTCCTGCATGGGAAGAGCGGACATGCCCCTATCGTTGGCGAAAACTCCGCCCCAACGCAACCGCGCCGATATCCACTTAGACCGATCCGAAAAAAGATCTAACCCGCTGCCTCGCTACGTCCCTTTTTCCGGGCGCTCCCGCTCTCTGCGTCCGGGCTCCGGGTGTTGTGGTTGCACCTCGCTCAACAGGCACCGTAAATGCCAACGATACCGAATCCATTTTCCCTCCGAGCTACAACCGATCCGTCCGACATCATGATAAACTTCCGCGCTCGAATTATTTCCCTCTTCATCGTCGGCGCCACCGCCGCCACGGCCGCCACATTTTATGTCGCCCCCAACGGCAGCGATTCCGATCCAGGTTCAAGCGACAAACCTTTCGCCTCGATCCAGCGCGCCCACACTGCCATCAAGGCCGGTGACAGCATCCTGGTGCACGGCGGCCGTTACGAAATGTCCGAAAAGCAGATCGCCGGGAGCGATCGCCTCTGGGCAAGCGTGATCGCGATCGAAAAAAGCGGCACCGCCGCACATCCCATTCACATCGGCGCATGCCCCGGAGAACAACCCGTCTTTGATTTCAGCAAGGTCAAGCCCGCGGGCCGACGCGTCATCGCCTTTCACATCACCGGCTCGTGGTTGCAGATCGAAGGGATCGAAGTGGTCGGCGTACAAGTGACGATCAAAGGCCACACCCAGTCCGTCTGTTTCCAAAACGAAGGCAGCCACAACCGTTTCGAACGCCTAAGCGCGCATGACGGTCAAGCCATCGGTTTTTGGATCGGCAGAGGCTCGGACAATCTGGTTCTCAACTGCGACGCCTATCGCAATCACGATTTCACCTCCGAAGACGGGCGCGGCGGCAACACCGATGGCTTTGGTTGTCATGTTCCGCAGGGCAGCACGAACAATGTATTTCGCGGCTGCCGCTCCTGGTTCAACAGCGATGACGGCTACGATTGCATCAACACCGCCGAAGCTGCGGTTTTTGAAAACTGCTGGGCATTCTACAATGGGTTCAGTCCCGACTTCAAAAGTCTTGGCGATGGCAACGGGTTTAAAGCGGGCGGCTATGGCAAGACCGATGCCGATCGCCTGCCGCACCCTATTCCGCACCACATGGTGCGCGGCTGTTTGGCCGTGCGAAACAAAGCCAGCGGATTTTACGCCAACCACCATCCAACCGGCGTTAGTTTCTTCAACAACACGGCCTGGAAAAACACCCGCAATTTCAACCTGCAAGGTCGCCTGCTGGATAACCTAACCGAGATCGATGGACGCGGCCACCAGTTGAAAAACAATCTCGGATTCGGTGGCCGGGTGGAAATTTGCAACATCGACACCGCAAAATGCGACTCATACCAAGTTGCAATCAAAGGTATAAAGGTAGGGACGACCCGCCGGGTCGTCCGTCAACGTCGCCCTTGAAATCGCCCTCTCAAACACGGACAGCCA
>JAYTWC010000100.1:0-3706 GCA_043743635.1 Verrucomicrobiota bacterium
AAGTTGTAGGCGTCGGGGTTGACAAAGCCTATGTCATAAAAGAGTGCGAAGCGGACAGGGCTTACGATGTCAGCAGAGTACTCGATGCTGAGGAATCCATAGGATTTGCCGCCGAGGGGGAAACCGCCGGAAGAGTCCTTCGGGCCAACGTCGCGATTTTCGAAACCGCGCAGGGTGTAGGGACCGCCGAGGTAAAAGCCATCGGTTGCACTGTATTGCTTGAATCCCCTCCGTGAGTTATCTCCCACTTTCAGGGGTTTCGTGCGGCCGTAATCATCGACGGTGGCACCGCGGGCGATTACAGCAATGACTTGCTCTTGAGTTTCAAAGATCGGGTAGAATTGCGACGTGCGCAGTTCGAGGCTGTAGATGTCGAGATCGCCGCCGAGGTAACCGCCAGCGACACTGGCGTTGAATTCGACGCGGTTACCGTTGGTGGTGTTAACGATCTTGTCGCGAGTGTCGCGGAGTAGTTGAAAACCGACACGCGAGACGTTTATGGAGCCTGCAGGAATGTAGGCGGAGTAAGCGGCGGTGACATCGGAAATCTTATCCTTTTCATAGGAGTAAGAGAGCGTTCCTTCGACGAGTTCGAATAGACGTTTGCGGAGGTAAACCTGACCGCCGATGCGCATGAGGTCGTAGTAGGTGTTTTGGTAGCTGCTGCTGCTGCGGAACAGTTCGAAGCCAAGCGAGAGCTCTTTTTGGAACAGCCAAGGTTCCTGGAACGATAGCGTGATTTCGTTCGATTGGGAACCAACCTGTACGCGCAATTTGAATTTTTGGCCCGCGCCCTGGAAGAAGGATTTCCGATTAAAAAGATCGAAGTTTGACTGGCTGACTTCGGCGAAGAAGAGGAGTTTTTCGAGCGAGCTGTAGCCCGCGCCAAACGAGAGATTGCCGGTGCGGTCTTCTTTGACGGAGACCTTCAGGTTGCGGCGGCCGGGGATATTGGTGGTTTCTGGCGATAGGTTTTGGTCGCTAAAGAAACGCGTATTTTCGAGGCGCATTTTGCTGATCTTCATGCGCACGCTGTTGAAGACTTCGCCAGGCCCGAGGGTGAGTTCTCGAAGGATAACGGTGCTCTTGGTTTTGGTGTTGCCGTCGATATGGATGGATTCAACGAAGAATTTTTCGCTTTCGGTGACCTCGTATTCGATGTCGATGTTGCCCGTGGTGACGTTGGGTTTGCGGTTGGGGTGAACGCGGGTTTCTAGGTAACCGTCTTTGCCGTAGAAGTCCTCGATTGATTCGACGTCTTTATCGATTTTGGAAGGGGTGAAGATCACGCCGTTCTTCTGTTTCGCGAGCCGTTTGAGCATGCGCGAAGAATGGAGTTTGTTGCCGATAAACGTGATATCGCCAACTTTGTACTGGCGGCCTTCGCTAATGAAGATGGTGATAACGAGTTTCTTTGGCTTGGGGTAGTCGTAGATGATTTTCTCCTGGGGAATATCAACATCGAGATAACCCTGCTCGCGGTAGTAGTCGCGGAGTTTATCCAAATCGTCTTCAAAAAGTTCGTCCTTGAGGCGTCCTGTGCCGGTGAGCCAGGAAAAGAACCAGTAGCGGCGGGTTTCCATCTGTTTGACCAGAGGTCCGTCGATCATGCCGAGGAAGATATGGGCTTTGACGTTGTCGTTGCCGACGAAGCGGATGTCGGAGATTTTAACTTTTTCGCCTTCGCTGATCTTGAAGACGATCGTGCCGAAGCCGGTGGTGCGGTCGCGTTCGACGGTGTAATTGATGGATGCCTGGTTGTATCCATTTTTCTGATAATGTTCTTTGAGCTTCTCGGCGTCTTCCTTCACCTGACGTTCGTCAAGGGCTTCATTTGGCTTCGTCTTCACCTCTTTTTCGAGGCGGTGGCTCGTGATCTTGTTATTACCTTCGAAGCGAACGGTGAGGACGCGGTATTTAGGAGTAACTTCAACGGCGAGGTTGACGACGTGGGTAGGGAGGACCTCGCGTTTGACTTCGATGAATTCGAAGAGGCCGGTTTTGTAAAGTGAGCGGATGTCGCGATCGATGAGGGTGTCGTCGAGTTCGTTGCCCTCGCGCACTTGCATGTTGGCACGCACAACTTGTTCGTTAACGTTGGCGACGCCGACGAACCGCACCGCAATAGTGCCTACTTTGTAGGCAGCAGCAGGCGCTTCGCCGTCAAACACTTGCGCGAACATGCGCAGGTTCGCGAAGGCGACGAGCAGAATGACAAAAAGTGAGAGAGTGACCCGTTTCAGAGGGTTACTGGGCGAAGTTTTCAAAGCGGGTGATGTCTTTTAGGAAAGTGAGCTTCAGTTCTCCTACCGGTCCGTTTCGCTGCTTGGCAACTATTAACTCCGCTGAGTCAGCGGCGACTTGGAATTTTTCGTCGGCGTCTTTGGGGCGGGCGAGCATGAGGACGACGTCGGCGTCTTGTTCGATGGATCCTGATTCACGGAGGTCGGAGAGTTTTGGGGAACGATTTTCTTTTTCGGCGGCGCGGTTCAACTGACTTAATACAAGCACGGGGACCTCAAGTTCCTTCGCAAGTGCTTTCAATCCGCGAGACATTTCGGCGACTTGCTGTTCGCGGGGGACTTTGGGGTCGGTCGGGCTTAGGAGTTGGAGGTAGTCAACCACGATGAAACCGATGGGATGTCGGGCGTGGAGGCGGCGGGCCTTGGCGCGGAGCTCCATGATCGTGAGATGGCTGGAATCATCGATGTAGATGCCGGCTTTTGAAAACTCATCGGCTGCGTGGAGAAGATTTTTTTGTTCTTCACCGTTTTTAGAGAGCAGGCCATCGCGCAGGAGTTTCATGTTTACCCTGGCGCGGGCGCAGAGCATGCGCAGTGCGAGCTGGGAAGAACTCATTTCGAGGCTGAAGACGAGGGTGTTTACCCCTGTGCCTCGTTTCGGCATGGCGGCGGCTTCGGCCATGTTGAGGGCAAGCGAGGTTTTGCCCATCGATGGGCGGGCTGCGAGCACGATCATTTCCGCTTTTTGGAAACCGTAGGTGAGGGCATCGAGGTCTTTGAAGCCGGAGGCCACGCCGGTGAGCTCGCCCTTCTTCATCATCATTTTTGTGATGATTTCCATCGCGGCCTGCGTGGGCTCCTTCATCTGCTTCGCCCCGTCGGAGACGCGATCTTGGGTGACCTGGAAGATGTCCTGCTCAACCTTGTCGACGAACTCCCGGATACCGCCATCGAAGTTGTAACAATTTTCCACGGCGCTGGTCGCGACTCGGATGAGTTGACGCAGCAGGTAGAGTTCGTGGAGTTTCTCGATGAAGTAGCCAGCTTGTGCGGTGGTGGGGATGCGGCCACTGATCTGGGTGAGGAAGGCGTAGCCGCCGATTTCGTCGAGTTGCTTCGATGTTTTTAGTTCTTCCGAAAGGATGGCGAGATCGATCGCGGAGCCTTTATTGTAGAGATCGATGAGTTTCTCAAAAACGACGCGGTTGGCAGGGCTGTAAAATGCGGCGGGACTGATCTTGCCTTCAAGGCAGCGCGCAACGGTGTCGTTGCCATCGAGGAGGCAGCAGGCGAGCAGGTATTCTTCGGCTTCGACGCTGTGCGGCGGCATGCGGCCAGCAAAGGACTCGGCGGGGCCGTCGTTGGCGTTTTGGGCGCACTGGCGTCGAGGGGTTCTGGGCGCTTCGTCGGACATTACAGAAAAACAGAGAGCACAGCGTTAACGGGGTGATTCGGCAAGCGGA
>JAYTWC010000101.1:0-4104 GCA_043743635.1 Verrucomicrobiota bacterium
AAAATGAAATTCGCCTGCGACGGATAAGTGAACCAGCCCTGCTCGCCCCACGTTTTCACGTAGCGATTGCGCGTGGTTTTGATCTTCGCCACCACACCGTTGTAGTACGCCTGATCGCCGATCGCCGCGATCGCCGCCACCTGCGAAAGTCGGCTGGTGTTGTAGCTGTCGCGCACCCGGTCGAGCACGTCGATCACGCCAGCATGCGCCAACGCATAACCAATACGAATACCCGCGAGCGCGTAGGCCTTCGACAACGTGCGCACCACGACGAGATTCGGATACTTCGCCAACAACGGCACCGCATCCTCCTCCGCGAACAACGCATACGCCTCGTCAACCACGAGCAGGCCTTTGAAGATTTTCAACGCCTCTTCGATCTCGGCACGACTGAAGCCCACGCTGGTCGGCGCATTCGGCGACGTCAGGAAAAACGCCCGCGCCGACGAACCAGCCATGCGCGCCAAGGGCAGCTTCATCGACCGGTCAAACTCAATCACCTCACTGCGCCCGTCCTGAATCTCCACCAGCACAGGATAAAGCGAGTAGCTCGGCATTGTGAAACCAAGCGGAATCGTCTGCGTGCAAAAAGCGCGCACGAGCAGATTCAGAATATCATCCGAACCATTGCCTACACACACATTTTCGGCACGCAGTCCGTGACCGTGGTGCTCCGCGACCGTGCGCCGCAACGCCGCGCTGGTCGGATTCGGATAAAGCCGCAGTGCTTCACCGGCAGCGCCGATCTCCGCCCGCAATGCCTCCGCCACCCACGGACTTGGCGGATACGGGCACTCGTTGGTGTTCAGCTTCACCCAGCCTGGTTCATTTGGCTGAAGACCAGGTGTGTAAGCGTGGAGCTTGGCAACGTGCGGAAGGGCAAAAGAGGCGGGATCGAACATGATCTTTATGAAAGGATTGTTTCACGCAAAGGCGCGAAGGCGCAAAGATGAAACGAAAACTTACGATCAAACTTTGCGCCTTGCGTGAAAAATTAAGTCCGGATCTTCACCGAACGGCCATGCGCGTCGAGGCGCTCCATCGCGGCAAAGGCAGCGACGACTTCGTTGCCCTTTTTGATGCTCGCTTTGCCGTAGCGGATAATGCTCGTGCGGCGTTGGAAATCCGCCACGCGCAGCCCGCTGAAAAAACGTCCCGCGCGCGCAGTCGGCAACACATGACTCGGACCCGCCGTGAAATCGCCCAACGCCGTCGGCGTTAGATTACCAAGCATGATCGCTCCTGCCGTGGTGATTTCACCTAAAAGTTTTTTCTCAGCCACTTCCTCAACGATCAATTCGAGATGCTCCGGCGCGACGTAGTTAGCGATCTCAGTCGCCTTCGCAAGCGAATCAACCGTCACCGCCAAGAATCCCTGCGAGAGCACGTTCTGGGTTTTCTCGCTGCGGCTGATCAGCTGCAGCTGCGCCTTCACCTCGGAAACGATCGCGTCGATGATCGCCTGCGAGGTGGCAACGAGATAAATCTTTTCACGACCCGAACCGTGCTCGGCCTGCGCCAACAAGTCGGCAGCAACAAAATCCGCACGCGCTGTCTCATCAGCAATCACCATGACCTCGCTCGGGCCCGGTAACGAATCAACACCGACCGTGCCAAACACCTGACGCTTCGCCTCACACACGTAAGCGTTGCCCGGGCCGTAAACCTTATCAACCGCTGGAATGCTTGCAGTACCAAAAGCCATCGCACCGATCGCCTGCACGCCTCCCACCCGGTAAACTTCATCAATGCCGACTAAATCCAAAGCGGCCAACAACCCAGGGGCAACTTTACCCGAAGCATCCGACGGTGTAAAAACTGCAATTTCCGGGCAACCTGCAATTTTCGCCAGCGTCGCCGTCATCAACACCGTCGAGACGAGCGGCACTTGACCACCTGGAACATACAAACCCACACGGCGAATCGGATAAAACTTTTCCCCTACTTCGGCGCCCTGTTTATTTTTACCCATCCAGTCAGTCGGCAGACCTTTCTTGTTGAAATCAATAATGTTGGCGTGCGCCTCAATCATCGCTTGACGCTCAGCGGACGAAATCGCTTTGGCGGCAGCCTCAAGTTCGGTTTTCTTAACACGTATGTCGCGAGCACGCAACTTGGCGCCATCAAACTTGGCCGCGTAATAGACCACAGCCTCGTCTCCACGAACGCGAACGTCGGCCAGAATCGCGGCAACGCTGTCCGAGATTTCCCTTGGAACCACTGAGCCCCTACAAAACTCGGCGAGCTCAGCCGAAAACGTTTTGGAGTTAGATTGTAGGAATCGCACGGAGAACCGGGTTAAACAAAACTCATTCCCACTCGATCGTCGCCGGCGGCTTCGAGCTGATATCGAGCACAACACGACTGACACCGCGCACCTCATTGGTGATGCGGTTGGAAATTGTCTGGAGCAGATCGTACGGCAAGCGTGTCCAGTCCGCCGTCATGGCGTCGATACTCTCAACGACACGAACCGCGATCACGTACGCATAATTGCGTTCGTCGCCGATTACGCCGACAGATTTAACCGGGAGAAAAACGCAGAACGACTGCCAAACCTTCCAGTACCAGTCAGACTTCATCATTTCCTCCTGGAGAATGGCATCGGCATTGCGCAGAATCTCAAGCTTGTCAGTCGTGATATCGCCAATCACACGAACGCCGAGGCCGGGGCCGGGGAACGGCTGACGCCAGACAACCTCACGAGGAAGACCAAGAGCCGAACCAACCGCCCGAACCTCGTCCTTGAAGAGCTCACGAAGCGGTTCGAGCAGCTTCAACTTCATGCGCTCAGGCAAGCCGCCAACATTATGATGACTCTTGATGAGCGAAGCTGGGTTATTGCCAATGGTAACACTCTCGATCACGTCAGGATACAAAGTGCCCTGCGCGAGAAAATCGGCGTGCCCGATCGACTTCAGCGACTTTTCGAAAACCTCGATAAAGGTTCGGCCAATGATCTTTCGCTTCTGCTCCGGCTCGCTCACACCCTTGAGCTTCTTAAGAAAAAGGTCGGCTGAATCCGCCACGCGCAGGTCGATCTTGAAATTGCGCTTGTAGAGACTGACAACGTAATCGCGCTCGTCCTTACGAAGAAGACCGTTATCGACAAATACGCAAGTCAGCTGCTTGCCAATCGCTTTGTGGATCAGCGCGGCAGCCACGGACGAATCGACGCCACCGGAAAGGCCGAGGATGACGCGGGATTTGCCAACGGTTTCGCGGATTTCCTCGATCTTACGCTCGATGAAATTGGCTGTGGACCAGTCACCCTTACAGCCACAAACACCGATCAAGTAGTTACGGATAACATCGAGACCTCGCTCGCTGTGAAAAACCTCAGGGTGAAACTGCAGCGCGTAGAAACGTCGCTCAGTATTTTCCATTGCAGCGTACTCCGAATTCTCCGTGCGTGCAACGGCATGGAATCCCTCTGGCAGTTTGACGAGTTTGTCGCCATGAGAATTCCATACCTTCAGTTTTTTCGGCAGGCCTTTAAAAATCGGGCTTTTGCCGATAACCTCAAGTGTGCCATGGCCGTACTCACGACGTTCACCTTTGGCAACTTTGCCTCCGAGGAAATGCCCCATGAGTTGCAAACCGTAGCATATGCCAAGGATCGGCACGCCCATGTCAAAAACCGCACGATCAGGATGCGGGGCTTCTTTTCCGTAGACACTCTGCGGGCCACCGGAAAAAATAATTCCCGTCACACCATCGGCCTTCAACTGCGCGACCGGCGTCGCGTAGTGATAGATTTTTGAATACACTTGGCACTCGCGGATACGGCGGGCGATTACCTGGGTGAACTGTGAACCAAAATCAAGGACAGCTATGGTCTGTGGCATGGAATTTCTCGAGGCCTGTAAATTGAAAGAAACGATAAAACTGCCAGAGCGAAAGCGGCCGTGTCAATGCAGGCGATGGAAAACTAAAGATCACAATGAATCTGCGTCGCACTTACGCGAAAATCTAAAATTTCAACCGCGTATTCTCATAGCCGCAACGCGGGCAGCGCCCGAGCTCTGGACGTCCTGCACCCGAATACAAATGCTGACAACGCACACAGCAAAAAGTGGATTTTTTTCGTGCGTGTTCAAAAAG
>JAYTWC010000102.1:0-1780 GCA_043743635.1 Verrucomicrobiota bacterium
GTTCGGTCATTCGAGCCGGAATCGAGCACGAAGATGTCGTTGCAGCCGGCGAGGCTGGCGAGGCATGCCGGTAAATTTCGCTCCTCGTTGAGAGTGAGAATGAGAACGGAGAACATGGTTTAGCCGGTGCGTTCGCGTTGTTCGAGTAGGGTCCAGCGAATAGCGCAGAAATAGCAGGTCCAAAAGGACAGCGTTACGGCGGGGTTTCCAAAAGGAAATTCGATCAAGGCGTACAATAAAATCAGTCCACAGCCGCCGAAAAGGTAACGGGGAAGAGAGGTAAGCGCATTGAACCGGCGGATTAGAAACAACGGTGAGAGGAGGAAAACCAGGCAAAGAATTGTGCCGATTGCGCCTGTTTCGGCAAAGAGCTGAAGCCAGTCGGAGTGGGCGTCCTCGTAGTAGATGGGAAGTTTGTCGATGGGCGAAGTTTGAGTATTATAAAATGAAAATATGGTACCGTAGGAGCCGAGTCCCCAACCGAACCAAGGTTGGAGTTTCGCCATGTGCCAGGTGTCGCCATAGAGCTCGGAGCGACCACCAAGGCTGCCGATCGCCTGCATGGCGGCGATTTGGGTTTTGGTGTCCGCAATGCGCGTGGTGATGGTGTCGCGGGAGAGTTCGATGATTGCGCCTGATGCGATAGCGAGTGCCAAGATGAGTGCGGCGGTTGGCCCTGTCGTGGATTTTCCCTCTGATTGATGGTGTCGAATGACACGGCGTACACCATGAATCAGGGCTGCGGTGAAAAGTACGATGGCGAGGATCGAACAGGAGCGCGAGGCGCTTAAGGGAATGGTAACGGCGAGAAAGAAAATTGCGGTGACGGCAGCGAGGGCGGGGGAATGCCAGAAATCACGATGGCCAGACCAAGGCCGCAGGTTAAAGAGCAGACCGATGCATACAGCCAGCATGAGCACGACGTAGGCACCCCAGTGGTTGTGGTAGATGAAACTAGCGAAGAATGACGTGTTGGGAGATGCGATGCTCCCGAAAAACAGACCACTGGCATTTATAAACTTTTGAATAGAACCAAATGTTGCGAGTGAAAGTGCGTTGATAGTGAGCGCGATCAAGAGGTTGCGCAGCGTTTTTTTGCTGCGGACAACGAGCAGTAAGTTGAAGCAGGAAAGCACGATGGCGTCGATGAGCCAGAGTTGCCTAAGCGCCAAATCGGGTCGGGCGCTGCTGGGCCAGTTTGAAAGTTCGGCACGTGGTACGTAGACGTTGGCTCCTTCGATCGTGGCAATGCGCAAACTGGGTTGAAGTGTTCCTAAGAGAACAAGCACGTTGAAACCAAGAAGCGGCCAGAGCGGGAGAAGCGTATTCCAGGAAAACCTGCCGGTAGCATGCCGTTCGTTAAGCGCGAAAATTGTAATGACTGGCGCGAGGCTGCCAATTAGGCAGATGGTCATTGCAGCCCAAACGGCTCCACCGCCAAAGGCCCAGGTGGCAAAGACACCTAGTACCGCGACGTGCAGCGTGGTTACAAATTCGAGTCTGGAGGTTCCGGAAATCACGAAGGGGGCAACGCGGGGTGTTTAATGGCGTGGCTGAAAGCGGCGATGAGACCGGAGGCAGCCATGCCATAGTTGTACTTGGCGATGCGTTCGGTTACGGCCGGTTGAAAGGCGAAACGATTGCGGCGCAAGATCGACAACGCCTCGCCCAGTTTTGTTCGAAGCTGATCTGGCTGGCCGGCTTTGAAGACCCAGCCGGTTATGCCGTCGGTCACGAGATCGCGCTGACAACCGACGAGGTCGCTGACGAGGCAGGGCAC
>JAYTWC010000103.1:0-4364 GCA_043743635.1 Verrucomicrobiota bacterium
AAATCCGAAATCTTAAATTCGGCCCACGACAGCCTCGACCCCTTCCATTTCTCGCGGCGCGAAACCTCCGCGATCGATCTCGGCCCTTCCTGCAAAATCAGCCCCGAACAACCGCCACGCGTCATCGTTCGCGCTCCGTCCGCCGCCGAGCTAGGCCGCACACTCGAACAGCTCGCCACGCCTAAACTTAAAGACACCCCCGCCGAAGGCGTGCTCGTGCCCATTGCTTCGGCCAACGACCTCAAGACCGTCGCGTCCGCACTCATCAACCATAAGCCCGGCTTTCTCGTCTTCGACCTCGCGCCTTCAATCACTCCGGCCGACTTCGCTTCAGTTACCTTTGCTTCCTCTCCCCGGCTGATCTTTCTCCGCACTTTCGGCCCAGAAGACGCGTCCGCTCTCCACACCTGGGGCCATTTCGCCCGCCAGCACAACCACGTCCTCGCCTGCGAAATCACCCCCAACGCATTCCCTGCGCTTGCCGAACCACTCCGTACACTCGGAGATACCGGCCTCATTTTCACCCTCTCCGCGCTCCCTGCTTCCTTCCACGCCGTCGGCGCGTACCGCCAGCTCGCCGAAGAACTCCGTACGCTCAACTCACGCGCGCCGCTCTGGATTCGCAACACTACAGCCACCGCCGTGCGCTCCGGCCCGGACTTCCTTTCACGCCTGCTCGAAGCCAGCATCCTCACCGGCGCCCTCCTTTGCGACGGCCTCGGCGACCTCGTCAGCATCGAGACGGAAACCGAACCTATCCGAAGCACTACACTTTCCTACAACGTGCTCCAAGGAGCTGGTGCGCGCATTTCGAAAACTGAGTTCGTCGCCTGCCCCAGTTGCGGACGCACGCTCTTCGATCTTCAAACCACCACCCAACGCATTCGGGAAAAGACCGGCCACCTCAAGGGCGTGAAACTCGCCATCATGGGTTGCATCGTAAACGGTCCCGGCGAAATGGCCGACGCAGATTTCGGCTACGTCGGCGGCGCACCGGGAAAAATAAATCTCTATGTCGGCAAGTCCTGCGTGCAGTACAACATATCGCAAGCCGAGGCCGACGACCGCCTGATCGCGCTGATCAAGCAGCACGGCAAATGGGTCGACCACTCGCCTACACCTTGATTTAAGAGTAAATCAAAAAACGGTCACGAAGCCGTTTTACCTCTGATAATCCACCAGCACAGCTATGTTTGTCACTGATTTGTAACCAAAAAAGCACGACAAAAATAGGACTAAAAACCACGTAATGCTTCCGTCCCTACATGTTCAAAATATGCGCAGTCGGAACGTTCATGGAGCCAGTGAAGCAACAAAAAAATCAGGAAACTTATACTCAAAAAGGTTGTGAATAACTTGTCGGAAAGTTGCTCTTGTAAGCTCAAAACTCTTCGCTGTTACTCGCCCACTCAACCACCAGCCTGCACTGGTCGGGTCGTTCTTTCTCACATCCGCGTCACCGTTGCCTCTCCGTCTCCTCTGAGATCCCTAATATATCGTTGGCCATCAATTATCTATCATACGCCTTCCTCGTTATACCCCGCTTGATGTCCCGTCCCACTTTTCTCGTCGATTAAGAGATGCCTGCGCCTGCCGTCCGATGTGCTGAAGAGTCCTCTCGCTCATGCATTGTGAATAATTCTTCAGTTATCATCTGACATGCCCACTCTGTCATCACCTCCCAGCAACCTCTGGGAAACAGTCAAAAGCGATTTCAAAGGCCTCTTCCCTGAGGACGTCTTTAATCTTTGGTTTGAACCCATCGTCTGCCTTGAAGCCGTCGAAGACCACTTGGTTCTCGGCGTTCCAAATGACTTCGCACAAATCTGGATCAACGACAATTACCTCGAGCTAATCACTCAACGACTTCGTCTCAGCACGGGCCGCGCTATCTCCGTTAAACTCAAAAAAGTCGACCATAGCCCGTCGCAATCGCCTTTTCAAAAAGACAGCGATTCGTCTACGTCGAACGGAAGAGTTGCTAAACCCGCTGCACGTCGCACGACCCGCTACGACGAACGCGCCCCGATTTCCGGTTCGCTCAATCCGCGCAATACCTTCGAAACATTCGTTGTCGGTAACAACAACCAGATGGCCCACGCCGCAGCCCTCGCTGTTGCCCAAGCGCCCGCTCAAGCCTACAATCCGCTCTTCATTTACGGCGATACGGGACTTGGCAAGACGCACCTTATGCACGCGATCGGCCACGCGATCCTGCGCAACAACCCGAACGCCCGCATCGCGTACCTCTCGACCGAAAAATTCACCAACGAGTTCATCCAGGCCCTCACGGAAAACGCGCTACCGAAATTCCGCCAGCGCTACCGCAGCGTCGACGTACTGCTCCTCGATGACGTTCAATTCCTCAGCAACAAGGAACGCATTCAGGAAGAATTTTTCCACACTTTCAACGACCTCTTCGAATCCTCGAAGCAAATCGTCCTCTCCAGCGATCGTCGCGCCAGCGAAATTGCCAAACTCGAAGCCCGCCTCGTCTCCCGCTTCGAATGGGGTCTGCCCGCCGACATCCAGGCGCCCGATTTCGAAACGCGCGTTGCGATCCTGCGCACCAAAGCGGTCACCCTAAAGTTCGACCTGCCCCCGGCAGTCGCGACTTTCATTGCGCAAAATATTTCGAAGAACATTCGCCGCCTCGAAGGTGCGCTGATCAAAGTTGCCAGCTACACCACCCTCACCGGCAAACTCATCGATCTTCCGACCACTGAGATGCTGCTTCAGGACGTTCTCATGGAGCAGGCTCAGAACCTGCTCACGATGGAAACCATCCAAAAGCGCGTGGCCGACCACTATCAGATCCGTCATAGCGATATGACGAGCAAGCGCCGACCCAACAACATCGCCATTCCCCGTCAGATCGCGATGTACTTGGCGCGGACCCTAACCAAGCATTCCCTCCAGGAGATCGGCGACGCCTTTGGCGGCCGCGACCACGGCACCGTCATTCACGCCTGCAAAGCTGTGGACAACATGATGGAGCAAGACTCCACCGTGCGCGGCAGCGTCGAATTCCTCAAAAATCAGCTCTCACGCTAAAGCGAGTGATAAGGGGTAAGTTTTAAGTGATAAACCGAGACAACCGCTGTCCGGCCGCCTATCACTTACAACTTATCCCTTAAACCTTCCCTCCCATGACACTCACGCCCGAGCAGAAACAAGCCGTCTCCGAATGGGTCGCCGCTGGCGACAACCTCTCCGCGATCCAGAAAAAACTCTCGGAACAGTTCAAGGTTTCCATGACGTACATGGACGTCCGCTTCCTCGTCGACGACCTCAACCTCGCGTTAAAAGACCCGACGCCCAAGGTCGATACAAGCGACATCACCAAAGCGCAAACCGCCCGCCCCGCCGCCGAAAAACCCGCCGAGAAAAAAAGTCTGCTCGAAAAAGCCAAGGAGAAGCTCGGTCTTTCCTCCAGCAACCCCGACGAAGCCAACACCTCCGTCCCCGGCGAAGAAGAATTCCCCGAAGAAGCCGATCTCGACCAAGCCCTGCCGCCCGATACCGGCCTAAGCACCGTCAGCGTCACGCTCGACAACGTCACGCTTCAGCCTGGCGCGATGGCCAGCGGCACCGTGATCTTCAGCGACGGTGTATCCGGAAAGTGGATCGTCGACAACTACGGCCGTCCTGGATTTACCGAAATCAGCCAGCCTGGCTACCGTCCTTCTGCCGCCGACGCCCAGTCCTTCATGCAGGAACTGACCGCTGCCATTCAAAAGCGCGGATATTGAACGGCCGAGCGGCCACGCCCCTCACCGTAATCGTTCGACGATTGTCTTAGCGGTGTCTGCCCAAGTTGGTAACGATCGAGCCGTCGCCTGGTGAGTCAGCTCCGTCCAAAAATTCGCGTCCGTCAGCACGCGCCGCAAGGCCATACGCCAGGCCTCGAAATCGTTGAGCGCAACCGGCACGCAGCCGCCGGCGTTGGCGTTTTCACGCAAGACTGGTAAGTCACTGCACACACACGGCACGCCAAACCAAAGCGACTCCAACAAAGGCAGGCCGCACCCCTCGGCAATGGTGGGAAAAACACTCGCGCGAGCCACGCGATAAAGTGACGCCATCTGTTCGTCGCTGGCCGACTCATGGTAGTGCAAGCCGGACCATTTTTTCTTAAGCGTTTTAATCTTCGCATGGATCGGCTTTCCAAAATGCGGATTCACCCGGCCGACCAGATGAAGATCAAAAACTAAACCATCCCGCCAAAGGCTTTCGCACACATCGAGGAGAAACATCTGGTTTTTACGCGCTTCCAAAATGCCAACACTGATCAGTCCAGCCCGACAAGCCCCAGCCGTTTCTAGAACACGCGGTTGTTTCGAAAAATCTGCTCCGAGTGCAAT
>JAYTWC010000104.1:0-11089 GCA_043743635.1 Verrucomicrobiota bacterium
GTCAATCTCGGCGATCCGTTTGAAATGCTTCATGAAACCCATCTCCGGAATACTCGTTTTCGCCGCGAGCGCCTTTTCGTTGAGTGCAGCACTCGTAGCCGCGGGCAACCACTCTCTGGCTACATCCACAAAATGCCCGAAGACATTCTTGTTTCCGTGCAACCGTGGTGAGGACCTGGCCGGTGTTTTCACTATCTCCGGACCGACCGGTAGCGGCTTGGGCGCAAGATGCTGTATCTTAACAATTGGTTTCGGTTCGGCTGGCGAAGCAATCGGAGTTGTTCCGCGCAAAAGCTTTTGCGCATCGCGGCTGAAATCTCGCCAGGTGACCCAAACGGCCGGTCGCACTTTTGAGGTGTGAAGCACGTTCTCGGCAACGATGAAAAAGTCCGGCCGGTATCTTGATTGAGACGCTTAACTCACGCTGACTTAGGCCGCACGTATCCAGGGGCGAGAAGGGCGTTATCTACATCGTGAAGAGTTATCAGATTCCGCAAGCAGAGTGGCAGCGTGGTGTGGTGTTGCTCGGGGGAACAGTCCACGCTCCACAGACGAAGGACGTAGCCGGCGAGCGCAGCACGGACCCGCAGAATGTACACGCCGTCAGTCATCTGGAATTCCTGTTCGGTCAAGCGAACTTCACTAGGGCAGGAATAAATGCTTTAAGTACAATGTTGTCCGCTCCCACAGCGGGAATTGCCCAGCGCATCGCGGCGAAAGCGAGACCGGAAAGGGTCGCGCTCACCCACCAAGGAGCGAGGATAAGCAATTCAGCGAGAGAAGTATTTTTGCGAGCCATGGAGGTGGTTAAAGGTTTAGAAAAGAGACAATAATACCCCGTCGACTACGAGCATTTCCGTCGCCTGATCCGGGCGAATGAGCACGTCGGCTGATGAACCGCCACTGCTCCAATTAATAACTAAGCGCCAGAGCCATCACGTCGTGTGGCCTCGCGATCAATCCGGTCGAATTCTGCTCGTGGGAGGTCAATCTCGGCGATCCGTTTGAAATGCTTCATGAAACCCATCTCCGGAATACTCGTTTTCGCTGCGAGCGCCTTTTCGTTGAGTGCAGCACTCGCAGTTGCGGGCAACCACTCTCTGGCGACATCCACAAAGTGACCAAAGACGTTCTTGTTTCCGTGCAACCGCGGTGAGGACTTGGCTGCCGGTGTTTTCGCTATCGCCGGAATGACCGGTAGCGGCTTGGACGCAGGAAGGTGTATCTTAACAATTGGTTTCGGTTCGGTTGGCGCGCCGGTCGGTGTCGGTCCGCGCAGAAGCTTTTGTGCATCGCGGCCAAAATCACGCCAGGCGACCCAAACGGCCGGTCGTACTCTTGAGGTGTGAAGCACTTTCTCGGCAAAGATTGCCGCCTTCTGCAACTGTGCACGCACGACGGCATCGTTGGGATCGCGGTGTGATAACAACTCCGCTGGAGGCATCAATGAGAAGTTTCTCGGATCGTCCAAATTGACGCCGGGCCTTGTCACCATTGGTGGTATGGTATGGATCGGTGCACTTGGCGGAGGAACACTCGGCGCTTCTGGCGCGGGTGTCTCAGCAACGCGGGCCGCGCTCATTCCGTTCGGCGATTTTGCTTTCGCGACCTTTGGCTTCGCCATGCCAGGTTGACCACTGCGCACTTCTTCGACCGTCAACTTGAGCGCCTTGGCGAGACCCTCGATTTCCTCTTCGCGCATGTCGCAATAGCCTTTTTCAATGCGTGAGTAGCGGGCAGGTGTGATCCCAGAGGCAAACGCGAGCGCCGTTTGGCTGGGAAATTTTTCTGTCCGCAGTTTTTTGAGCCAGTCAGTGGCCATTATGATGCCTTCGCATGTGGTGTTGAAATGAGCAGGTTGCCCGTAGTGCGCAAAGCCCGTCAATCTCTTCATCGGTCACGTGGAATCTCGGATTGAGGGAAATTCGCGCAACGAGCAGGAGCCCGATGAGAGGTCGGGAAAGGACTTTACCCGCGTCCGAGTCTGCGTCTCGCCCTCCCCATTCCAGCGGGGACACCCCGCAACGCCCCGATGCCGGCTGACGCCGGTGGTTGCCAGCGCGAGCGGGCAAGTTCACCCCTTCGGCGCTCACGCTCCGATTCCGGCTCCGGCCTTTCGCTGCGGTCGGAGACGGCTTGGTTGTTCGTCTCGCCGCCCGCGATGCGGGCACCCGCCGAGCCGCACCCGTCACTTCGTTCCGGGCTGTTTCGCTGCACTTCACGACGCCATCTCCGTGCTGCCGCACTCCGTTCTGTGCTCACGGACGCCTCTGGCGATTCGTTGCCCAAGCGCAACCATTCGCCAGGTTGCTCCTTGTCGCCGGCTCCAGTCGCAACTCCGGCGTCCTTGCCGCACTCTCGCCTGCGCCGACTCCTCCCTCCACTCACGGCCTGTCACCTGCACTGCGCTCCCACACTTGCACGGTGAACCCGCCCGCTCGAATTTGTAGGTGTTGATGATGGTTTGCGAGGCTGCGCCTACTTTGCTTGATCCGCTCAGACGCCGCTGGGCTTCCGGTGCCCCAATCCTGATGCGCCGTTGTTCGTCGCGCGCCCGCCGGGCGGGCACCCGCGCTTCTCACCCCTCCTGCCGCAAAACCGGCATCCGGGGCCTGCGCCAGAGCTTCGGCCATTTTCGCGCTGCCGCGCTCCATCGCGCGATTTTCTTCCAGCAAAGCCACACCCTGATAGGCTGCCTCATTTTAGCACCTGCGTCGGCTGGCGGGCGTGCGGCGCGAGCGCCTACGCCGTCCGCGCCTCAAGGTATTGCTCGCTTCGCTGCGCTCCACCTTGCGCGACGGTGCTGATCGTCGGCATCCCTCCGGGGCGGCCGATTTAACGGTTCGGCTCGGGTTGGGGTCCGCGTAGCGCGGCCCTCTACATGCGCCCTCGTTGGGGCGCTCGTCAGCACATCAAAGTCATTAATACATCCCTCATCGTTTCCCCCTGCCCGCACCTTCAAAGCTCTGTCGTCGGAAGATCTCCGCCGCTAAGTCCATGGTATTAAAACCGTTCATTCGAATGACTTTGGTCTCACTACAGGCGTCTTCACTTCGGTCTATATGCAAGAAATGCGTCACGTTTGGCAAAGAAGGCAGAGTGCTGCTACACTGGTCCAAGTAACCTGCCTTACCCGATACTGCCGGTGCTTTACGTGAAATTCGGGGCATATCCTATGACCAGACAAATGCATGTGTCCGTTGGAGAGCACCAGGCGGCGTCAACTCGCGTTTCAGGTGAACGGCTGACACGATTGTTATCGAGTACAGGTACCTTAATCGCAGGCGGCATCGCGTTATATAATCTCGTCTTGTGGATGGCCGACCGATTGCGGTCAGTCCCAGGAGCCGCCGTACCGATGGCGCCTAGTACGGCCTTGGTGCTGCTGATCCTGTGCGCGACCCTAGGCGCATACCCGTATTTTGCCAAAAGTAAGGTCTTTCGGTTTCTTTCTGAAGCCGCAGCGATCGGTGCCGGACTCGTCGCTCTACTCGTTATCGTCGCGAATTTAGCGGGCGCTGATTTCGACTGGGAACAATGGCTGGTACCAGCGGGCGTAACCGCAATAGGCATAACTACGGGTCGCATGTCGCCCATGACTGCGTGGGTCGTGCTTTTGGTTGCCTTTGGCCTTCTCGCTCTTTTGCCGTCACTGGCCTCGCGTCCCGTCCTTCGACGGTTGGCGACTAGCGCGACTCTTTTTGGCGGCATATTTTGCGCAACCATCGCTTTGACCTATTTAGCTGGCACACCGTTTTTTTATAATATTCATGCCATACCAATGGCGCTTTCAACAGCCGTGGCGCTCACGTTGCTGTGCTTCGTGAACTTCGCCCAGCTGCTGGAGGGCACTTGGTCGACAGGCTTCCAGGGCGATGTGCGTAGAAAGCTGGCGTTGGGTTTCACGACTGTGGTTTTCCTCCTCCTATCAGTCGCCATCGTGGCTTTTATGGGGTTGCTCGGCGTCCATCATTCGCAAGAAACCATAATAGAGAAAGATTTTGCCAACGTCTTGGAGCTATCTCAATTCCATGCGTATCTAAACGCAGAACGGCTCGATGTCGCAGTGATGTTGAGTAAACCGACTGACGAATGGCCAAAATGGGAGTCCGATATGGAGGAAAGTTCGCGCCAGAATGACGAGGCGTTGAGCCGACTGGCGGAACGCTGCGACGGCGACTTGGTGGCACTCCGCAAGATCGAGGAAATCATTTCGCTGCGGAAAATTTTCAAGGAAGTGCGCAAGACACAAGTACTCACCGCGCTCCACGCCAGCCAGCTCGATGAGGCGAAGGCCGTGGTCTTCGGCCCACAACTGGAGCGATTTGTACGAATGAGAGAAATGGCTCGAGCGCTCGTTGAGGAAGAAAAAGCTAAGACTCAAGCGGTCGTGGCGCAGTCAGATCATCAAATAAAAGTGTTCACACTGGTGGTGGTTGGCATAGGCGGCCTGGCGATTCTTGGCGCAGTCGCAGTGGGTCTCTTCACGCAAAGATCGATTTCCAAAAATATAGAGCAACGTCATCACGCCGAGAAGGAATTGCGCACGAGTGAAGAGCGGCTCCGCCTTGCCTTACAGGGCAGCGGTGGCGGAACGTGGGATTTTGATCTGATCAACCGGCGAGCCTGGTGGTCTTTGGAGATGTGCGAAATGTTCGGCATAAGTCCCGAAACCGATTTAGAGTCGTCTCGCCTGCTGAATTTAACGCACCCGCAGGATCGACCACGGGTGGAAAACGCGATGGAGCGAGCTATCTCGAAGCGCGAGCCCTATCGCATCGAGTATCGCATCCTTCATCCCGTGCACGGGGAGCGGTGGATGGCTTCAAGCGCGCATCTATTATGTGATCCGTTAGGCCGACCTGTGCGGATGCTGGGAGTAAGCTTTGATATCACTGACCGTAAACGGGCCGAGGAATCCCTACGTCGAAGCGAGCTCCGCTATCGCTCATTTGTCGAATTAACCAATCAATGGGCCTGGGTATGTGATGCAAACGGTGGCGTGGTCGAAGACATTCCGGCGCTACAGACCTTCACTGGCCAGACTGCGGCGCAAATAAGAGGTAACGGCTGGTTCGTGTCCGTGCACCCGGAGGACGTGGCCCGAACAACCGAAGCATGGCAACGGGCGGTGGAGACCCATACATCCTACGAGGCAAAGTACCGGATGCGACGACACGATGGTGTTTACCGGCTCATGCTCGCACGGGGTGTCCCGATCCTTGACGAACAAGGCAATGTTTCGGAATGGGTCGGCACATGTTTTGATATCACAGACCGGGAGCGAGCTGAGAAAGATAAGCGTGAAATGGAGACGCGTCTTCAGCAAACACAGCGACTGGAAAGTTTGGGGGTGTTAGCTGGCGGCATAGCCCACGACTTCAATAATATTTTGGCGGGTATTCTTGGTTGCGCCGAACTGACACTGGTGGAACTTTCGCCGGTTTCACCGGGCCGGGACAACATCCTCGAAATCAAAAATGCTTCGCTGCGCGCAGCCGAGTTGTGTCAACAGATGCTAGCGTACTCGGGCAAAGGTCGTTTCGAATCGCGGGGCATTCTCATTGGCGATTTGATCGACGAGACGCTGCACATGTTGAAGACCTGCATCTCAAAAAAATGCATTCTGAATCTGAATTTGGAGAAACAGATTCCCGCCATGCGTGGTGATCCGTCGCAAATTCGCCAGGTGGTCATGAACCTCGTGATCAACGCATCGGAAGCGATCGGGGAACGCAGCGGCGTCATCACCATTTCGACCGGCGCGATGGATTGCCAAGACGACTATCTCGCCGACGGCTACATCTTCGAAGCTCTCTCGCCGGGCATGTTCATTTACCTGGAGGTTTCGGACACGGGTTGCGGTATGGATAAAGAAACCGTTCAGCGCATCTTTGAACCGTTCTTTACCACCAAATTCACGGGGCGCGGTTTGGGCCTATCGGCTGTTTTGGGCATTGTGCGAGGGCACAAAGGCGCGCTCAGAGTTTATAGCGAACCCGGGAAAGGAACGACGTTCAAGGTGCTCTTCCCGGCCATTGCGGCCTCAGAAGAAGCTGTTCCGGCTACCAATAGCTCGGATGACTGGCGAGGTCGCGGGACAATACTGCTCGTTGACGACGAAGAAACCATACGTGCAATCAGTGGCAAACTGTTGAGGCGATTGGGATTTGAGGTGCTGTTCGCCAACGACGGAAGGCAAGCGGTCGATCTATATCGCCAGCGGCAGTCTGACGTAGCGATCGTCTTAATGGATCTGACCATGCCGCACATGAATGGTGAAGATGCTTTCCGGGAAATGCGGAGAATCAACCCCGAGGTACGGGTCATCCTGGCAAGCGGTTACAGCGACAAGGATCTATCCTCTCGGCTTGCCGGCAAAGGACTGGCCGGCTGTCTGCAAAAACCTTACACGCTCGCCAATCTCGTCGCCATGCTTTCAAGCGTCCTGCCAAAGCATAACTGACAAAATGCGCCAACCCTGGAAACACAGGGCAAAAACCATTCCGCAAATTGGTACAGCCCTAATCTTTTGTGGGCCCCTTCCAACAAGTTTTCAGTGCTGCAAGTGGCTTAGTGCCATTCGCAGGGTTTTTTGAAGCCAACACGGCGATTCAGAAACCTCTTGGCGCCCCCATATCTTTCGTTGGCTGCCTACTAGGGCGGAGCATCTCGTCATCGTCGGTGTGGCTTTGTTTGTTTATCCGTTAGCTGAATTCACAAAAAGACCTTGGGTCGGTGCGGCATAGTTTGCTTTGGCTTCGTGCACGGCTTCACTTTGGAACTACCCACCGGTTCGTGTCTATTTTTTTAACAACCAGACCCAGGGATACTGGATTTATCTGCGTAAAAATAAACCGGCTTGCACGTCGCTGCACTGATTCAGCTTCGGTGCCGGTTAATTCGCTCCTCTAGAATCCGGAGTTTTTCCACGATTTCCTCCCATGAAGCGGGATCACCAAAGAACATTTCCTGCATATCGCGGTAATCGGCTTTGAGGTTCGCAAGGCGGTGCTGCGGAGGAATGAGGCGAAACGTCCCGGGGACCGCCGTTTCGTACTTCGCCCAAGCAGCGGCGAAAAAGACGCGTTTGTGCTCAACGACACGCGCGCGCAATTCGTCACGAGCGAGTGCGCCCGTTGCGCTTGGATGATCCGCCAACGCGGCGAGATCGGCATAGTGCCGGGAGAATCGTTGTGGTGTTGCTTTGGCTTCATCCCGGTGCGCTTCGGCGTGGAGGATCGTGGCCTTCTCCCAGAAGGTGCGTTCGATGGAGAGCACCCGGAGTGGGGCGACCGCATCTGAAAGAGACTCCGGGTAGAGTTCCGCGACGTAGGGCACGACACTCTTGTCCTCGGCAGGCCAGTCGTCGGAACGAGCGCCGCATTCGATCTTCACTTCGCGGCGCACATAGTTGTCTGACGTCGTTGCGCCAACGTCGCTCGGGTACGCGAAGCGCAACGTCTGAGAATCGTCCGAGTCGATGGTGATAAACCAGCCTTTATCGCCAAGTGTCGCGGTCGCACGCGCGCGCAACGCGGGCAAAATCTCCGTCGCTATCTTGTGCGAGCAGGCAGTCGCGAGATCCTCGATCCGCTCCCGCTGTTTCTTCCCGGATGTCGCGTGCTCGGGGCTGTGTTCGCCGGAAAAGCCGAGCCACTCACGGCTCAAGGACACGTCGATGTCTTCGGAGAATCGGGCAATCGCGCGCCAGACCTTCGAGAGGGACGTGCCGCCTTTGAAGATCAGGTGCTCGCCGATGCCGGGAAGCGCGAAGAGTTCGCGCAGGGTCCAGCACACCCAGAAATCCTTTTCGAGGATGACCTCGCCGATGCCGAGTTTCTGCGAGGCCGCTTTGTAGAGTTCGCTGCGCTGAGCGGGTGTGAGTTTCAGAATTGATTCCATGGATTAGGACGAGGAAGTGATTTGGTGAAGGTGAGGTTGCATCCATGCCGGCGTGTGAGGCGCAAGCGCATCGAGATCGGCCTTGGTCGCTGCATCGAGTTGTTGGTGCAGACGTGCGATGATGTCTGCCGACACATGGGCTTTCCCGAGATGCCGCAGGGCCTGGAAAACAAGTCCGGCGGGCTTGCCCGATCCCAAGAGATTGCGAGGCGCGGCACGGCGGAAATCCAGCGTCAGTTTTCCCAACGCTACTTTCCGTGGCACGCCATCGGTCAGAACCACGATCTTGGAGGGCACCTGCTCCGAAAGGTGAAGGAGATTGGCGGCGGAGGCACCGGACACCTGCCAGACCGCCACGTTGTTGCGCATAATTCCCCGCACCAACTCCATCGGATCAGGTGCGGTCTGGCCGAGGACCGGGTGCGGCCGAGGGAGGTCATAGAAGCCACGGCGGATTCGACGGAGGTCGCCCCGCCTTGTCAGGCGCTCCAGAGCCTTTCGAATCGCGACCGGACTGCCCATGCGCGCAAAGTCCTTGGCGGAAAAGGTTTTTGCACCTTTCGTCGCCCGAACCATCCGCATAATCCTTCCATCAGCAGGATGCGCATCAAAACCGGTCTTCATGATGTCACAAAAATTATATAGTTTTTGTGACAAGTTCCAGCCTAAAAAATGGCGCGACCTGACCGGGCCGCCATGCGAGGCTGCTAGCCACCACATGGCGGGAGTCGGGGCACCGGAGAGGATGCTGCCCGGCGAAATCATGAAGCCTTCTGCGCCTCGACCTCGACGACCTCGGCGGCCTTCGGCTCGCCGAGCTTGGCCAGAATCTCTTCGCGAATTTCAGCCCAGTTCTCCAGCTTCATCTCAAGGAGTCGCGTCCGAACGTCCACCGGCTTGGCGGCGGGCGGCTTGGCCTCTCCACCGACAAGCAGCGCCGGCATCTTCCCGGCAAGCGTGCGGCGGAATTCGTCCCGGCCAGGTTGGAAGTAGTGCTTCATCACAATGCTCGCGGTGCGATGCCCGGTGACGCGTTGGACGATCTCCAGAGGCACACCGGCGCTGAGCGCGAGCGTAACCCATGTGACGCGGAAGGAATGAAAATCACGGACTGAGGCCTTGCGCACGCCTTCCTTGCGTTGCTTCTGCAAAACACCGCGTGACTCCGGTGGCTGGCCGCCCTCGGGCAGCTCATTGATGAAGCCGGACGCGCGCAGCACCCGCTTCACGCGGTCGGTGAGGTGATCCGGATTCACGACGTAGTGTGCTTCCAGATGAGGGAAGACGTAATGCGGAGCACGCGGCGAAGGTTTCGCGAGCGCGTCTTCGAGAACCTTCCGCAGAAGCGGGAAGATCGGAATCTGCACGGTCTCACCCGTCTTCGAAGTCTTCACCGTGATGAAGCCTGCTTCGAGATCGACCGATTCGCGCAGCAGCGTGCAGCAGTCGCCGCGACGCATCGCCGTGCACATGCCGGTCACGATGAGCGGGTAGATGAACGAATCCTCCTTCGCCTGCTTCAGGATCACATCGAGTTCCTCGACCTTGTACGGCGTGCGGAAGATCGCCTCGCCGTCGCGTGTCGGGATGCCATCGAACGGATTTTCGGCGAGTCCGGCTTCCTTGCGCAGGGTGTGGAAGACAGAACGCAGGAAGATGACGATGTTGTTGTAGGTTTTTGCGGATACACCGCGTTCCTCGATCATCCGCATGTACGCGCGGGCGTGGGTGGATTGAATCTGTGCCATCTCGTTGAGCACCGTGTTCCCCTTGCGCACGAAGGTTAGGAAACGCTTCACGCGGCTTTCGGCCTGTGTCACGTAACGTTCGCTGAGCGACCGGCGGCGGGGCAGCTCCTTCCACCGCGCGACGATGTCGGTGAGGAGCACCGAGCGGACGCGTTCGCCGGTCCGAATTTCGTGGATGGTCTGGATAAGTTCCTCGGCCTTGCAGCGCTTTTTTGCGTCGATCTGGAATCGCTCCAGCGCAGCCTGCGCGCGCGAGCGCGAGCGTTCGAACACGATGTCGCCGACCTGCGAAAGCCGCGGCGGAATCTGTCCTTGGAGTTCGACGCCGAGGTTTCGTTTGATCTTGCGGCCATGCACTTCGATTCGGCCATACCACCATTTGCTTTTCTTCGGGTTGATTTCGAGTCCCATGATATTGTCTCCGTTTGTTCAGGTTGTTTTGGACCTGAGGGAACTCGGAGCAACGGGCAGCACCTCCCGAAAAAACGGTATCCCACATGCGGACCCACCGAGGCAGGAACCTAGATTAAGCGACGTTACGTAAGCCAGTTACATCACGCCCTCATAACCTGAAGGTCGTTGGTTCAAATCCAACCCCTGCACCCAATTTGAAGCCCGCAAGTCGTTCACTTGCGGGCTTTTTTTGGTCCAGATGCTAAGAGCACTTTGGTACCCCGAAAAGGTACCGAAAACTGCGCCAAACTGTCGCGAACAAGGGCGAACGGCATGCTGGGGTACCAAAAAAAGTACCAACGTACCAAAAATCCGCCAAGGGGTACCAAAGAGCGAAAAACCGACTCCGAGCTGTGGATCGGACGGGCGCTCTTGACGCCCGATCAGATGGGAACGAATTGCTTTGGACAGGAGGAATGTGTGCACAAGGAATGCTTGCTGTGAATTCGGGCCGAAGGGCTGAAGCGCCACGGTCGCCAGATATTCATCTTTGGTGACGTGCTTGGCGTCCATATTCCCGTCGCGCTGCGTCACAATATTTAAAACAAGTATTTGTATTGCAGCGTATTATCTAAACCGAAGTTCTGCGGATTCCATGATGTGCTTCGAAATTTCTTCGTTGGTCATTTTGAGGGTTGGTTCGAGCACCAATCCGTTTTCCAGCGAAGCTGCGCCTGTGCCGGCCTCTTCATGACTGATATTCTGGACATTTACTGCCGATAGTGACTATTCTATCAGTCATTATGCCACGTACGTCGCCCGTCCTCTTCCCTGGTACCTCCCGCTTACTGAACTCTCTCGGCGAACGGGTGCGCCTCGCCAGGCTGCGTCGCTGCTATTCAGCGGTGAACGTTTCTGCCCGCGCGGGGATCACGCGCTCAACCCTCTACCGCGTCGAGCAAGGCGATCCCGGGGTCAGCATCGGGACCTACGCGAGCGTGCTCAAGGTGCTCGGCCTCCATAACGACATCGATGGCTTGGCC
>JAYTWC010000105.1:0-1552 GCA_043743635.1 Verrucomicrobiota bacterium
TACGACCGCAATGGCGCCCTCTACAATGCAGCCGGCACGGTCGTGCCGAGCAAATTCAGCACGGGTGGCTTCGACAAGAAGACGCGCCGCTGGGATTCCGACGCGGATTACCTGGAATTGGCCAATGCCATTAGCGAAGCCCGTTCCCCGGCGGACCGAAGGACGAACGTTTTCGACATGTTGGATCTCCCGGAGATTATCAGCTACTGTAGTGTATCACAATTAGCTAGACATATTCGAAAACCCGGTCAAACTCGCGCTCGATGCCAAAAATCGCACGCGCTGTGGTCCTTTCGGAACTTGATCGAGAACAGCTGCAGAAATGGATTCGAGCCCAGTTCACTCCGCAGCAAGTCGTCCTGCGCTCCCGTATTCTGTTGATGGCAGCCGAAGGTAAACAAGATTTGGAAATTGCTTCGGAGTTGGAAGTCAATCGGCACACTCCGTCTCTGTGGCGGAAGCGTTTTCTGGCCAGTGGACTCGATGGAGTATGGGAAACAAGGGCTGGGCGCGGTCGCAAACCTACTTATGATCAAGACAAAGTCGCGGCGATGATCGAGGCGACGCTGCATACCAAGCCAAAAGGTTCGACTCATTGGAGTTGTCGCACGATGGGGCGAGCGCAAAAGGTGAGTAGCAGCACCGTCAACCGACTGTGGCAGGACTACAATCTCAAGCCTCATCAAACTCGGAATTTCAAACTCTCCCGGGATATCAGGTTTCTGGAAAAACTCACGGACGTTGTGGGCCTTTACCTCAATCCTCCAGAGAAGAGCCTTGTCCTGTGTATTGATGAGAAGAGCCAGATTCAGGCCTTGGATCGCACTCAGCCCGGTCTACCGCTTAAGAAAGGCCGGTGCGGAACATTCACTCATGATTATGTGCGCCACGGGACGACGACACTCTTTGCGGCCTTGGAAATTCTGGAAGGCAAGGTCATTGGTCAATGCTTTCCCCGGCATCGGCACCAGGAGTTTCTGATTTTCCTGCGCCGACTGGATAGGGAGTTTCCTGAGAAGCTAAAGCTCCATTTGGTGCTGGATAACTACGGTACGCACAAACACCCTAAGGTCCAATCCTGGCTAGAACGGCATCCTCGATTTGTTTTACATTTCATACCAACCAGTTCGAGTTGGCTCAATCAAGTGGAACGCTGGTTTGGTGAGTTAACCCAGAAAGCCGTCCGCCGCGGAGCGTTTGTCAGCGTCGCTGAGTTGCAGGAGGCAATTGGGGAATTCCTGAAAGCCTGGAACGAAGAGCCGCGACCGTTTGTGTGGACAGCAACGGTGGCAAGAATCATGGAGAAAGTGGAGCGGGCGCGCCAAAAGCTCAGTGAGATCAAGCCGGGCTGGTCGGAGCGAAAAAAGCGCAAAAAGCGCTAATAATATGTCTAGTCAATTAAGAGACACAGCACTAGCAAGAGCATCCTGAGCCAGTGCTTCGGGTTTTTGCAATCCAGATCCAGGAGCATTTTCGGTTCGAGGCGGAATGGTATCGAACCGGCGTGGTGGCGGGATTAGTCCTTCAGTACTACGCGCTGCTGCGATCGGTG